>JAYVAQ010000517.1:0-2884 GCA_043750875.1 Rhodanobacteraceae bacterium | reverse complement strand
CCATGCCACCTTGGCCCAAAAGCCCGAGCAACTCAAATTGAGGAATGCTGCTGCGCGCTTGCACCGCGCCCGTTATGGCAACGCTGAGCGAACTGGTATTGAAGGGCGTGGATGCGTTCGCCTCAGCGGCTGCGGACTCAAGCCTGTCAATGGCCAATAACTCGGTTAGTTCGGCGGCGAGCGCTGGGTCGGTCAAACTTAATTCGTGCAGCTTCTGCGCCTGGGCGTCCGGTGCCAGCTCGATCAGAGATTCAAACCACTCAATTTTGCTCATAGGCTGGCAGTGGCAAAATTATCGCCGCCGGTCGTGATGGCACCAAGCTTTTTCGCCAAAAACGCGCGTGCATAGCGCCAAATTCGGTCCGCCGTCGCGGTGGATATTTCCATGACTTCCGCTGATTCCTTGATGCTCATTCCCATAAAATAGCGTAGCTCCACCAGCGTGGCGTGGCGGCGGTCTTCGATCGCCAAGGAGTTGAGTGCGCTATCTAAGGCCAGCCAATCCGTGCGCTCGACTGCGTTTTCTACTGTTTCCGTGCTAGCAAACTCCAGCGTCACAATCTCAAATTCCGAGCCACGCTTGAGCGCCTGCACCTCGCGAATGTGATCAACAATGATGCAGCGAATCATGTGCGCGGCTAGGGCATAAAACTGCGTCGAATTTTCGGTGTCTTGACCAAAACTTTTGCGCATTTGCATGAATACGTCATTCGCTAGCTCTGTCGGGCGTAGCGTGAATTGTTTTGCCTGGCGCAATTGGCGGCCCGCAATCTCTTTCATCGCTGGATAGACCATTTTTAGCAATTGCGCTTCGGCACCTTCAGCGCCGGTACGCCATTCGTGAATGAGTTGGGTGATTGGGTTTCCAGCCATTGCGTCCGCCCTGTGCTTTAAGTTGCTGCTTAACTTTAAATCAAGATCTGCAGCGCTAATTCTGCCAGCTCAACGTTACGTTCGTCGCAAACCTTTTCGCGGCAAGCTGTAAGAAAGAGTTTCAGCGTGGGACTACCTCAATATGGAAAATACAACAGATGCAATTTATCGCGACGCAGTCCGGCAGTTCGGACCAGATATCGCCCGCTTTGTAATCGGCTACGAACGCGAAGACGCAGCGCGTAAGGAATTACTGCAGGAGGTGCACTTGGCCCTGTGGCAAAGCTTTGCCGGCTTCGCGCATCAATGTTCCCTGCGTACCTGGGTCTATCGCGTCGCCCATAACGTGGGCGTCAGCCATGTCCAACGGAGCATGCGCAGGCCCGAGTTGGCCGATGCTGCCAGCCTTGATGACGTCGAGGCGCAGATTGACGAATCGGCTGACATGGGGCGGACCGAACGGCTGCTGGATTTGGAACGGGTCATGGCACTGGTGCATCGGCTTGCCGGAATCGACCGCGAAGTGATGCTTTTATACCTAGAAGACCTAGACGCCGCCAGCATCGCCGAAGTCACTGGCCTGTCGGCCCGTAATGTCGCCACCAAAGTCCACCGCATCAAAACACTGCTTACTAGCTTGCTCGCCAATGGAAGGAAATCAGCATGAACCACCAAGAACTGAAATCATTGTGGCAATCCCAGCCGCTGGCTGTGGAAACCGTAACGCTAGACACGCTTCGCGGCGTTGCAAAGAGTTTTCACGCAGCAATTGTGCGCCGGAACCGCCAGGAGGAATTTGCGAGTTACTTGGTCATGTTGATTTTTGGTGTATTCGCCTGGCTTCAGGAAACCACGACGCTACGCGCCGGCTGCATTCTCATCATTCTGGGTACGCTGGTGATCCTTTACCAGCTGCGCAAGCGTGCTGCGATCAACGCCCTGCCGCACCAGAACGTGGCAGCCACCTACGTGGATTACTTCCGCGCGGAGCTGGTTCATCAACGCAAAGCCCTACGCTCAATCTGGCTGTGGTATGGCGCACCCGCGGTACCCGGTGTTGCCACGTTGGTTTGGGGCATGGCAGAAAAAGACCCGTCCGGATTTCCGTGGGTGCCTATGCTGGCAATGTTTGTGGTGCCATTCGGGATGGTGTTGTGGATGAACCTAAAGGTTGCCCGCCAGATGCAGCAAAAGATCGATGAAATCGACGCGAGTGCCAGCTAATTCGATCACGATCTTAAATTTGCTGCGCCAATTCTGATAGCTCAACCGCGCGCTCAACGTCTTGTCGCCAAATCGGCGGCAAGCCAGAAATACCCACCCGTGCGCCAATCAATGCGCCCGCCAAAGTCGCGATGGAATCACTGTCTCCGGGCGTATTGGCACCTTCCAAAATCGCGGCTCGGGCGTCATTGGGGTGGCGCATAAAAATATACAGGCACGCCGCAATAGCTTCGTGCGCGGCCCAGGCGCGCAATCGATCCAGGGTAATTTCTGGACCAATGCCCATCTGCGCGTCATCCAAGGCTTGCGTCATCATCAATGCCGTGCGCGCGCTGTAGCGTGCGGCGGCGGCGATCATTTCGGAGGCAATGACAATCGGGGTTGCATGGCGCATGGCTAGCGCCACACCTACCGCCATAGCGGCCGAGGCCGCCAATGCAATCGGATCCCGGTGCGTTAACTTTGAGTGCGCTACCGCCCAGTCTTCCGCACGCGCTAAATCGTGCGCGAACACCAAACCAAAGGGGTAAGCACGCATCACCGAACCGCAACCGCCGGCCGTGGCACCCCCAGCCTGATGCCAGGGCACGCCGCTGGCAAGGGCGCGGCAGCCACTCAAGCAGGCATTCCCAGGCGCGCGGTGCCCGCCCTGCGGCTGTGCGGCCCATTCAATAAAACCTTTGGCCATGCGCCGCATCGCGCCATCAAGCGATTCATTGCGTTCCCGCGATTGCAACAAGCTGCGCAACACCACTTCCGCCATTTGCGTGTCGTCAGTATAGGGCGC
>JAYVAQ010000516.1:0-2109 GCA_043750875.1 Rhodanobacteraceae bacterium | reverse complement strand
CCATTACCAATCTTCCCGCAGGCGTCACATGTACCGCAACAATCTTAAGAGATGTGCGCGACGCTGCGGGCAATGCGATGGTAGCTGACTTCATCTGGTCGTTTACCACAAACGCTGCAGCAGACACTACGCCACCCACGGTAATTGCAGTTTCACCACGCTTAAATGAAACTAACGTGCCAACCAATACCTTGGTCACCGCAACCTTCAGCGAGCCGATGAACGCCGCTAGCATCACCGGTGTCACGATGCGCTTGGCCTGCCCTGCGGTTACGCCAATCACCGGTACAGTTGGCTATTCGGCCATAAATAGTACTGCCACGTTTACGCCGGTGGCTGTATTGCCAGCCAATACAATTTGTACCGCCACCATCACCACCGGTGCGCGCGATACGTCGGGCAATGCAATTGTTAATGATTACCTTTGGACGTTCACAACCGCAACAGCACCTGATGCAATCGCGCCGACGGTGATCTCGACCAACCCGCTGGCTGCTGCCACCGGTGTGGCGCTTGATGCGCGGGTCACAGCTACCTTTAGCGAGGCAATGGACCCACTGACCATCCTCGGTGCGACATATCAGTTAGCGTGCCCAGCCACCACAAACCTGACCGGCATCATCACATATATGCCAAGCAGCAATACTGCAACCTTTGTTCCAGGCAGCAACTTGCCTGCAGACACGCTATGTACCGCTACCATCACCACAGGCGTGCGCGACACATCTGGCAATGCGATGGCAAACAATTATGTGTGGTCGTTTAGAACAGCAGCCAGCGCCCCGCCGCCGTCACCTTCAATCAACCTTGGCTCATCTTCAACCTTCGGTACCTTTGGTGGTTCTGCGGGCGTTACTAATCAAGGCTTGTTGACGATTATCAATGGCAACATTGGTACTACGGCGGTATCCACAGCGGTAACAGGGTTTCGCAGCACCCTTGGCGGCCCTGCTTGCCTCTACACCGTCACGCCGCTTAATAATGGCGAAGTCACGGGGCAGATCTATACCGCGCCGCCGCCACCAACTGTGGGCTGCCCGTCGCAAGGCACTGCAACTACCTTTAATATCGCCACCTTGGCGCGTGCCGATGCGTTAGCCGCTTACAACCAGCTAGTGGCGCAACCGGGTGGACCCGACCCGCTGGCAGGCAACTTGGGCAGCTTGGTATTAGCACCCGGTACTTACACTGCAGCGGCTGGATCATTCCGCATACAGGGCGGCAATCTCACGCTTGATGCACAGGGCAACGCCAATGCAGTTTGGGTATTACAGATGGCGACAACGCTGACCGTGGGCGGTCCGGGTGCTGCATTTCCGCAAAGCGTCACCCTTGTTAACGGCGCGCAGGCTAAAAACGTATTTTGGCAAGTGGGCACTGCGGCAACCATCAATGCAGGCGGTGGCGGCACGATGGCGGGCACCATCATTGCGCAGTCAGGCGTGTCGATATCAACGGCCGGCAACGTGTCGATTGTGACGCTGAATGGTAGAGCGCTGTCGCTGGGCGCTTCGGTGACAGTGGTTAATACAGTCATTAACGTACCGGCACCTTGATTCATTGCCAGCCAATCAAACCATTTAGGAGAATAAGATGAAATTCGCAAAAAAATCTAGCACGATCGGTTTAGCAATACTTGCCATGATCGCAGGTCCAAGTGCAGTCGCCGCAGAGCCAGGCTGGTACGTCGGCGCAAATGCAGGGCAAACACGATCGAAAATTGACGAAGCTAAAATTATGTCTAATTTACTGGCGGGTGGGCTCAACACCAGCGCGATCAATAGTGATAATCGCGATACAGGATATAAAGTTTTTGGTGGGTATCAGCTCAACCGTAACTTCGCTGTGGAAGGGGGCTATTTTGATCTCGGTCAATTTAGCTTCACCGCAAACACGGTGCCGCTAGGCAGCCTTAGCGGTAATATTAAATTGAAAGGCTTCAATCTTGATATCGTAGGAACAGTACCGCTGACTGAAAGGTTTTCAGCATTTGCTCGTGTTGGTGCCAATGCCACTCAGGCGAAAGATACCTTTGATAGTACCGGCCTTGTTTTTGTGGCCAACCGTAATCCGAGCAAACGCGAAACCAATATGAAATTTGGCGGCGGG
>JAYVAQ010000515.1:0-7892 GCA_043750875.1 Rhodanobacteraceae bacterium | reverse complement strand
ACAACGTTGAGCAAGGCGGCCTCAGCAATGTTCGGCACGGATATGACCGGCGCATTGAGATCGATCTTGACTGCACGAGTGACGATGGCGCTGACATTGCCCGCCGCATCGGTGGCGCGCGCGTTGATCTGCGTGGCTTCCTCAACACTGTGTGCGACCAAGCCGCTGTAGCTGCCAGGCTGACCTAGAACCGCAACGAGATCCACCCAGGCGTTGTTACTCAAGCGCGCTTCAACACGCGTGATGGCGCTAGAAATATCCGTGGCGCGTACGGTGGTGGCAAATTCGCCGCGCTGATAGCTATCAACGGACGGCGCTAAAATGCTGGCGGTTGGTGCAACAACATCGGCCAAGCTCAGTGTTTGCGTGTCAAGCACGACCCACGTGGGTTTGGCGCCAGAGGCATCCGGCAGCTGTGCGGAAAGCACCATCAGATAAGCGCCAGGCGGCTGCCCAGCCGTTTGGAATACGCGCGTGCCGTCAATTACGGCCGCGGGAAGCAACTCGGTAACGTTAAACGCTTGCGTTTCAATAACGCTGGCACTACTGCGTTGGAACTCGACACGTACCGGCAAATTGCGGATCGCCGACACGCCGATATTACGCAAGCTATAGGCGGCATTGATCGGCTGGCCGAGCGGAATCGCTGGGCCAAATGCGCTCAACGTACCGCTGAGCGCGGCGCCAGCGTTTAGGCGGTAAATAATGCTCAAGCTGGCGTCTGGGCCGGTGTTGCCAGCACGGTCAGTGGCGCGCGCGGTTACCAAATTGTTGCCCTCCAACAAGGGCACAGAAGGCACGCTGAAGTTGCCCGCAGCATCCGCGACAGTCAGATAAGGCACGCCAGCTAACAGCATGCGCACGTTCGCAAGCGCTTCGGTTTGGCCTTCGACGCGGGTGAAGTCCACCCCTAACACCGCGCCATTGGCCGGAAAGCTAAAGCTAACGAGCGGCGGCGTTTTGTCGATCACGAAGCTTAACGTGGCGCTACTGGCATTCCCAACAACATCAGTGGCTGTGATGTTGAGCGTGTAATTGCCATCGTTCGTCACCGGCGTGGCGCTGACATAAGTTTGACCGTTCAAAGTCTGGGTTGCGGTGAAACTGTGTGCGTCGGTAATGCTAATCACCGGCGTGACATTGACGTTGTATAGCCCGCCCGCTGCGACATTGGCAATGGCAATTGCAGGCGGCGTACGATCCAACGTAAACGCGATTTGTACGCCGATCGTGATGTTGCCCGCCAGATCACTCGCGCGAGCTTGGAACTGGTGAGCGCCTTCAGTGATGGCATCCAGTGCGCCGGATTCAAACTGCCCGGCAACACCTGAGCCAAAGTCAATCCAGGCACCGCCATCAACACGGTATTGCACTCGATCCAGGCCGCTTTCGGCATCAGACGCGCTGACTCTGAAACGCGCAGCCGCGCCCAGCACTTGATTTGCGCTCGGAATTTGCACGCTCAAACTCGGCGCATTCGGGTCGATAATGCTAAAGCCCGTGTCCGCCAACAATGTCCATGTGCCAGCAACATTGGCTTCGAGTGAGGCACTGTAACCGCCCAGACTAAACAAGCTCGCGCTAAAGTTCTCCACACCGCTGGTACTGGCGTTAGCGGCAATATCGCGGCTGAATTCGCGGCTGGCAATGGCGACGGAAACGCTATTTGCATACACGCGCAGGCGCAGCGGCAGTGCGGCAAGCGCAGTGCTGGCGGCATTGGTGACGGCAAAGTTCAGGCCCACTGGCAGACCCAGCGCAATCTGGTTGCCGCTCGCGCTTAACGTGCCCGTCAACGGCAAGCCTGTCTGCGGCCGGGTGACCGTGACGCTGACAATCGCGCTTTGATTACCGGCGCGATCGGTCGCCCTCGCACTTAAGGTATTTGCACCAAAAGCGAGCGGCACATTGGCGATGTTGACGCTGCCAAAAGCATCGGCGGTGGCGGTGGCGCTAAAGCCCGCTTGCGTCAAGCTGACACTGGCAAAGGGCTCCGTGCGCAATATCGCAGGCGTGTTCGCGGCATCAATCACATCGCTATTAAGTGGCTGCACAAAACTCAGCTCAGGCGGCGCGCGCTCAATAATAAAGTGCAGCACGCGTTCGGCGCGATTGCCAGCGCGATCAAGACCATAGACAAACAGCGTGTAGGCATTATCGAGCGTGACGGCGCTGGCTGAGACAAACGGCGCGCCATTAAGCGTGGCGGCAGAGATCGCCAAATCATTGTCAGTAACGACATAAGCCGGGTTCAACGCCACGCCGCTAATTTGGCCTTCGCTGACCCCGGTAATCACAATCACCGGCGGCGTGGTATCGATCACAAAGTTTTGTGGTGCTGATTGCGATTGATTGCCATAGCTGTCGATTGCACGCCAGACGACGCTATGGCTACCATCGGTAAGCGCGCTGAGTTGGGCGCTGTAAGTGCCGTCAACATCGCGTGCGACCGGCTGAAATGCGCCGCCATCGATTTGCAGCTCAACGCTGGCCACGGCGGAATGCCGATCCACCACGCGCGCATTTAAGTTTGCTGGCAAGCGCATCGGTGTGCCCGCGCTGTCGGGGGTAAGCGTGGTGATTTCGGGTGGAATTAAATCGGTCACGGTTAAGCTGCGCCGGCTGAGCGCACGCCAAGTGGCATCCCCAGGGTATTGCCCTTCCAAGATCAAAATATAATTGCCCAAGGCTAGATTCAGCGCGCCCAGATCCATCGGCACGCGCAAATTGGCGCCTGGGTTCAGCGTCAGCGTGCCCAATTCTTGCCGGATTTGGGTCAATGCCGGGGCACTGACTAGGCTTAAACGCGCCTGCATTGGTGCGATGACGCCGCTGCCGATATTAGTGATCAGGGCTTGGGCGTTGCCCGGCAAAGTAATGCCGAGCGGGTTATTGCTCAAACTTATTTCACCGCCAGCAAGCTGCGCCGGTGGCACCTCGTCGAGCACCAAAAAGCTGCGCTGTGCGCCGGTGCTGAAGCCATTAGCCAGCAAGTCAGCGCTGGCGGTATAGACGCCACTGGCGAAACCGCTCAAGGCCAAATTAAGCACCGATTGCCCCTGATAACCGGGCAAAAGCGTACCAAGTGCGCGCTCAGCGCGCCCAACTTCAACTCCCGCGGCGTTGCGCACCACAATATTGAGCTGTGCGTTTTCTAGCGGGCTATTGCCGCTGCTAAAGCTAAGCGGTGCGCTTATACGGGCGGTAGCGCTGCGGCTGTAGGAAGCGCGATCCGTGCTGAGCGATAGATTGATATTGCGCGTCGCCGCGATCGCGAAGCCAGCGATATCGCGGCTGACAAAATCCCCTTGCGCATCAATCAGTTGCGCGTTGAAGCGATAGCCGCCCGCAAACGCATTGGTATTCGGCCAGCGCAGGCGTCCGTTGAACACTTGCCCAAAACTTAAACTTGGTACCACGACGTCTGGCAATTCCAACACCAGCGCACCGCTGGCATCTTCTACCCGTGTTCTAATTATTCCGGCAAAGCCGCTGGCCGGATTTAGCACGCGCAGCGCCGCTGCCGGTTCAGTACCCGGGGCAAAGACCAGCTGATCCGGCACCACACTTATTGTGGGGCGGCCATCCACCGTGATCGGCAATTCGGCGCGCGCCGTATTGTTCGCTTCATTACTTTCGTCAAGCGTATTGGCGGCATCAATTTCAACTTCCAAGCCGACTAAGCCCGCTAATGCCTGCACTCCGAGCGGCAAGCTCAAACTCGCCTGCGCGCCAGCGGCGAGCGGCGGAATGGTGCGTACGCTTAAGGTTTGCGTACTGCCATCGGGCTTACGAATTTGCGCGCTTAAGTTGCTGGCGGTACTTGCCGCCGTGCCCAAATTACGCACTGTAACTAAGGCACCAAAATTGGTTCCGACTAAGCCGGTGGGTGGGATAAAGCGGATGTCGCTGGCGCTGATGGCAAGGTCGGGCTTGAGCACACGCGGGCTGAGCGAATTAACCACAACCGCTGGGCTCGCTTGACTGACATTACCTGCGCTATCGATAACTACCACCGTAAATAAGTTTGCGCCGGGATTTAATGTAAGCTGATCGAGGCCGAACCAGCCAGCGGGCTTAACGAGCTGCATACGGTTTGATGCACTTAACAGCCACTGGGCATTGCCTAAAAATGCAAACGGGCCAGCAAATTCGATGCTGCCATTGAGTGCGCCACTTGGCCAAAGGCGCGACTCGACTTGCACGCCAATCGCATCCGCTTTTTGGTGCAACATCTGCACGCCCGCGTTGTCAAAAACAGGTGCGCTCAGATCAGCGTTTGCCACTGCCAGCCAAACACTAGTGCTTTGATCAATAGTGTTGTAGCGCATTAGACGCTTATTAGTGCCATTGAGTTGCGCGAAAATAATCGCGCTGCCATCCGGCGCAAGCGCGGGTGCATCGCTGACGTCGCTGGCAATATCTTGCACGATGCTGCTGGCAAAAGTGACCAACAGTAGGTGGCCATCGTTGCGCACCACCGCAGCGGTTTTTCCGTCCGCCGAAACGCGCGCGCTAGCTGGATTTAATGTAAGCGATGGCTGAGCGCCCAAAAATTGCATGCTAGACAATGCCGCAGGATCAACTAACCACAAGCCATCGGTGGCGACGCCAGCGACGCTGCCCACACCAGCCACCAACAGCTTTTCGCTACCCGGGACAGTGCTTGGCGAAGCCACAGCTAAGACGAACGCAATTTCACTGAGTCCGAGTTCTAAATTTGTACTGGCTTGGGTCAGCGTGTTGATGCGCTTGACGCTGCTCAGACTCGGCTGTGGGGGCTGCGTTACATACAAATCCACACCATCGCGGCTAAAGGCACCCACGCCGAACGGTACAGGCACGCGCGTATTCGCTGCAGCATCCCACAGCACTGCGCTAGCCGAGGTGTAGGCATACACCAAGGTGCCGATTGGTGCGGCCGTAACGCCTGCGGTGTCGGAGTCAAAGCCCAGTATTTCCGTGCCGCTGAGCGCTGTATTAATAGCAATCGGCGTTAAAGCCACGCCATTACGATAAATCTGCGCACTCTCAACACTGCTGGCAAAACCGGCGACCGAGGTTGTAATTGCACGTGCCGAAATCGGCCGATTGGGTAGTGTCGGTGCAATCAGCGCGGCACTAACGGGCGGCGCGCTGTCCAGCGGCACACCCGACACGGGATCGGTCTGCCCAGACTCATTCCCGGCAAGATCCAGTGCTTCGACGGTGTACCAATAGCGTGTGCCGTTGCTTAGGCCTAGATCACGCAGGCTCAAAGCACTCGGGCTCGAGATCAGCGTGAATGGCCCGGTTTGCACTAGGCTGCGGCGCAGACGGTAAAAGCTAGGTAACGGGCCTGGGCCAGGCTGCCAGCTAATGTCCAGCGCACGCCCGGCGGGCACCGAAATCACGGTTAGATTTTCTGGCTTGTTTAGCTGCGTCACGTTGACCGAAAAGCTGACTTCATTTGATGCTGCGGAAGCATTTTCAAACTGATCCAGCGCCTTGACGATATAGCGATAGCTGCCATTGCGCAGCCGCGCGTCCAAATAGTTCAGCGCCGGGTGGTTGATGCGCGCTAGTTTGACGCCATCACGGAACAGATCATAAAACGCGGTGTCGGGCGCATTCGCAGCGTTCCAATTGAGCGCAATGTCCGAGCCGGTCAGCACGCCGTTCAGCACCACGGCGGGTGGCGGGATGACATCTCCAATATCCAAACGTACCACTGGGCTTAGCAAGCTTTCAAAAGCATAGGCGTTGACGGCGCTGAGCTGAAACTCATAGCGGCCATCGCTTAAGGTTTCGGTGTGTTCGATGCCGCTAAACAAAGGCCGCTCGATCACGCTTGCAGCGCTTAGCTCGATCGGTTCTAAGTAGGTCGGCACCAGCGGCACGATGCGCAAACGATCGGTGCGATAGGGTTGGGCAAACTGCACTTCGTTGGCCAGATCGGCGTTATCGGTAATTGTTGCGACGGTTACAAACACATCATCGACGAAACGCGCTTCAATGCGATAGTCAAGCGCACGCGTGCGCTCAGTATGCCAGTGCAATTTGATGCCGCTAACAACCACGGCGGCTGGCAAACGTAGCTCAGCATACGCGCCAGGGTAATACGGTTCCTGCGTATCGTAGTTCACTTGCCAAACGGTTTCCGGAGCGCTGTCCGTCAACTCAGGAATCGGCTGCTCGGAGCGATCAAAAGCCGCCACACTTGCGGCAACTTGATCCAGCAGCACCGGGCTTAAATTACGGAACAAGCGATAGCCCAAAATATTATCTTCCGCATTTGCCGACCAACTTGCGCGTACCGAATGGCCAGTGGCAAGCGCGGCTAAGCCGGTGGGCGCTGCGGGTTTGGCATCAAAGCCAAGAACAATCTCAGCGCGCTTGCTCTTATCACCGCTGGTTTGCGTGACTTTGGCATCGTAACGGTGCGTGCCGCGCGCCAGTGTGATCGGCGCGCTGAAATCGCCTGTGGAGTTGGTCGTGGCGGTGGCAATATCGACGCCGTCACGGCGCAGCTGCACGCTGCCTGCGCGTGGGGATTTGCCGGTGAACACCAACGTGGAATTCATCACCGGCGTGTAGGGCTGGCTTAAAGTTGGCGTGTAGACCAAGGCATTGACTGCAGGCAGGCTAAATTCGGAATAGTTATTGCTCGCATCCACCGCCTGAATGCTAAAAGCATAATCATAGTCGACGCGATTTTCTTGGGTCAGCGTCAGTGCCAACGGCGTTTCAGGAAGCGCCAAGCCATCGTAACTAGAGCTCAAACGATAGGCCGCAACGTCGGGCGAGGTTGACGCCGACCAGCTTAAGCGTATCTGGCCTTCGTCAACACGGGCGACTAAATTTAACGGCAAAGCGGGCGGTAATTTATCAACATAGCGCACCTGTACCAGCGCGGGCGTTGGATCAACCAAGCCACCGGTATCAGTGGCGAGGCCGCGAATTTCATAGTCGCCTAGCGCATCACTCGAAAGTGGCGTGAAGCGGACGCGATATGGTGCCTGCGTGATTGGCGCGCCGAGCGGTGTCCAGATTGATCCGCCGACACGGCGCGCGGAAAATTCTACGTTGGCGATATCGCGATCATTGCTTTCACCGAGCACATCAATACTGGTTTCAAACTCTTGATTGAACACCGGCTCGGTAATTTCCAAATTTGGCGGGCCGCAGCTGCGCGTTACGCTGGCAGTTGCACCCGTGGCACTAATATTTCCTGCCAAATCAATTGCATACAGCGAATAAACATGCGCGCCATCACCAGCATTGGCATCGGTAAAGCTAGTTGCCGTGATGGCAAAGGACGTCAGGTCGGCGGGCAAGCTACCCGCATAATTCACTAACTCGCCATCGCGATATAAAATATAGCCGAGCAAATCGCTCACATTAAGCGGAGCCCAACTAGCTTGTACGCCCGTCGCGCAAGCCAAAGTCAACACTAAATTGAGCGGAGCGCTGGGTGCTTGGTTGTCCACCACCACTTCAATGCTAGTCGCGGCAGAATTGCTATTGGTGTCAAGCGCTGACAAGTTCAAACGAATGCGGGTTTCGGCGGCAAAGCCAGTGCTGTCAAAACCACCCAGCTTGCCGATCTGCACCGGCTGCGGCGAATCGGTCAACACGCGCGGTGGGCCGGTCGGCAAGATCGGTGTCGCAACCAATTTATAGCGGTTAAAATCGTCTTGCGTAGTGTGGGCGGTGCCCACAATGTCAAACACGCCGCGCACACGCGCATTGTTTACTGGCTGCACAATCGCGACATCCGGCGGCGTGCGATCTAGCGATACTTCAGCGATATTGGAGCGCGCAGACTCATTCCCGCCGCGATCAAAAGCGGAAACTTGATAGTGCAGCTGCGCTTCTGGCGCATTCAAATCGCGATAGCTGACCGGCACATT
>JAYVAQ010000514.1:0-4456 GCA_043750875.1 Rhodanobacteraceae bacterium | reverse complement strand
TACCGGCATCAGCGCAACAGCAGGCGTGCGCTACCCGGTTTTGGTGCCAAACCTAATTGGCTACGAGCGCGCGCTTGCCGTTGGGGCCCGCGAAGTAGCCGTCTTCACCGCCGCAAGTGAGGCCTTTTCAGAAAAAAACACCAACGCTTCTATCGCACAGACACTAGAGCGTTTCCAGCCGATTTTTGAGCGCGCCAAAGCCGATGGTGTCGCAGTGCGCGGCTATGTGTCATGCGTATTGGGTTGTCCGTATCAAGGTGAAATTGAGATAGCTGACGTCGTAAAAGTCGCTCGCTGCCTTTATCAAATGGGATGTTACGAAATTTCATTGGGCGACACTATTGGCGTTGGCACCGCGCAAAAGGCGCGCGCAGTGATGCGTGCAACCGCGCAGGAAATTCCAGCAAGCGCGATCGCCGGACATTTTCACGATACGTATGGCCAGGCGATTGCGAACGTGACCGCAAGCCTAGAGGAAGGCATTCGGGTATTTGATAGCTCGGTCGCCGGCTTAGGCGGCTGCCCGTACGCAAAAGGTGCCACTGGCAATGTCGCTACTGAAGATTTGGTGTACTTATTGAACGGCCTTGGCCTAAACAGCGGGCTAGATCTGCTTGAATTAGCGCGAGTCGGCGCATGGATTAGTCAATTGTTAGGACGCGTGAGTCAAAGCCGGGCCGGCCGGGCGATTCTCGCTAAGTCTTAGTACAACTAAAATCTGCCTAGCTATTCAAGGCAGATCCGCTCAAAAACAAAACCCCGCACTTGGCGGGGTTTGTTTTATTCCGGGACTATCTGTCGATTAGAACGTTGGGCATCCAGCGGGGCCGGTTTCCGAGAACACTGCAACGCAGGTCAAGTTGCCGGTCATATTTACTTGCACGGTTGGCTGCGTACCAAAGCACCCAGGGGCACCAGTCCAGCGACAGAAGCTAGCCGCATTTGGTAACCCGTTAATACCAGTGGACGCCGTCAATGCAACCGTGGTGCCATTTGGAATTGAGCTGCCGATACAGTTCGTAGGGTTGGCTGATACGCAGTTAATTCCACCTGCATTACCAATGACTTGAACTTGAGGCCCGGTAGCGAGCACATAGGCACCGCCGTCGGCTTTTTGTAGGTTCACTGTCAATGTCGTGCTGGGAAGAGGGGTTGGTGGAGTTGCTGGGGGGCAACCAGGAGGCGGGGGTGAGAAACCTAGGTTACAGATGTCAACACCTTTCAAAGACACGAGCGCTTTTGAACCGAACGCTTCAAATTCACAGACCGCCGTACCCGCCATAGCTGGGCGATTTAGGTTAGCCGTAATTACAGCGGTCGTTTCACCCTGTTGGTTCGTTGAACCAGGAGGTACAGACAAACCTGCATTTGAATCGCACTTACCAGCGATCTGAACATTCGGAATGGGTGCCCCCGTGCCATCGACCAAGCGCAGTGTGACCGTTCCGCCATTACCGCCTAATACGCCTGGAATAGCGAACAACTGGGCAGCGCCGCCGCCTTTAGTAATACTAACCGACTGAGACTTTCCAGCTCCAGAGAAAATAATCTCGCCGTCTTCTGTTCCGGTCAATGTGGCGCGAACCAAAGCGACGGTACAGCCATCGAAACCGGTCGCATCGCGTACAACCCCGGTGGTACCACCATCTACGGTGCCAATGGCCTTGCTGAACCCGTAGCCTACGAAAACAGCTGGAATAGGGTTGCTGAAACCATCGCGTAAACAAATTTGGACCAAACTCCCTGCCCCCGCAACAATGGACGTCGGCGATGCAATGAGGGTCACTCCAGCAGCCGCAGGAAATCTACCCGCATCAGCATCGGTTACCAGCTCGGCTGTAGTTTGCCCAACGGGTGTATCTCCGAAGCCTCGAGCCCAAAGTACAAAAGCGTGACCAATGCGGCTTACTGGATAATTGATAGTTGTATTCACAACGCCGAACTGATTCGTCAGACGAGTATTTGTCACGTTGCCAATGCTTGCGCGCCCCATGACGTATGGCACGACAGGACCTCGATCAACTGCAGTTCCAGCGGACGAATCATCATTTAGATTGAATCGTGTTGAAGAGATAATATCGAGACTGCCTGGACCGTTGACCCGCGAAATTAAACGCGCGCTCTCCAAATCGCGGATTGGATTTGATTCCTCACCAAATAAGATCAACGTGTCGCCGGGGCCTGCTCCGCCACCTGCGGTGGTAAATCTACCAGATGGCGCAGTGAAACGTTGACCGCCTTCAACCGGGTCCCCATCCAAGCCAGCGATCTCAAAGGTACCCGGGCCTGATAAAGGATACCCAACCGTAGGCGAATCAATCATGCCGAATTCAATTACAGTACCAGGCAGAACCGGATTTCCTTGCCGATCAGTTGCACTTGCACCAATAACTATGCCGTAGGTGCCGTTTTGCGCACCTGGCGAAGGGAACTCAGTCGTTATGTCGCGTCGCGCCCTCAGCACATCCAACACTGACCCAGTCAGTTTAATATCGAAAAGTTTGCCATCGGAGACTGTCACAGCCTTGGTCGCAAATATAGGTGACTGAATCCCATTGTCTACATTGTTGTCCGCGCGATCAGCGGTCGCGCGAATCTGCACCAAGCCCTGTCGGGCCGCTGCGCGGAAAACAGTAGAGGCGATACTTTGCGAGGTCCTAGTTCTATTACTCGTTCCTTCAACCGACGCGCCTGCAGCATTCGTTGAAACCAAGGTTTCGCCATTTGGATTGATGATTTCCAACAAAATATTATTGACGCCAGCGGCCGCATCCGACACGCCTTCACCAGCATCATCAGTCGCGCGAATTTGAATTGGAAGCACCGCGTTGCCATTGGAATTGACCGTGTATACGGGGCGCGTATCGGAGGTAATAGCAAGCTGTGAAATTGACGCCGCCGAAGATCCTACCGTAAAGCTTAGATCTATTCCGAAGGTTGGTGTGACAAATCCTGCGCTATCTTGCTCGGTGGCAAAAATGTTAACTACGGCAGTACCCGAGCGTTGACGCGAATGCACATAAAACAAAGCCTTGCCTGCAACAATATTCGCATCAACGCTGGATTTCAAATCTGTTAGCTCATTTTCTGGAGTTTCTGGTTTGTCAGCTATCGACAGCTGGATGATGTCTGGTCGTGCAACCGACACCCTAACTACTCCACCATTCACTAACGCACCGAAGGAAGTCTTTTGAGTAACTTCTACCGGCGTTAAGAACGGTGATCCAGGCGTAGGGGGAACGTTAAATGTGTTGATTGGCAAGGTGGTGCGACCGGGAGCTGCAGCCAAACGTACGAATGGCTCTGGTCCTACGTTAACGGTGTAATCGAACGTTTTACGGACGTTACGGGCTCCCGTTGGCGTGGTTGTGGTGCAAACCCCATCTGAAATCGCGCCAGAAGCCAATGGCGCTGTGACCGACGCAGTCACCTGCGCTGTTCCGGCTTGCGGGCCAGCTGCAAAATAATAAGTTGCAATGCTGGAACTTGTGCCATTACAACCGAAGACGGCAGCTGGGTTATACGCACCAAAAGGACTTGTGCTCAAACTGAAAATATTCCCGTTTGATATCTGCATATCAACGATCGTCAACCCAGGGGCGGGAAAACCATTGTCATCGGTGATCTTTACGTTTACCTGGGTGAAATAGGGCGACGTTTGATCAACCGGAAAGCCGCCCCGATTTGAAAGCAGACTTGGCTTTTGAGGAAAAAATTCAATTTTCGGGTCGCCGCGCCCGAATGCTGGTGTGTCGTCATTGCCGCTTGTTGAACCACCACCGCAGCCCGCCAGAACCGCGCAGGTTACAAAAGCCGCGGCCGTTTTAGTCATGTTGATCATAATATTTTACTCCAATTCTAAATGGCGTTAACGCAGGCTTTCTTGAAGGATTTTAGGCGTGACAAAAATAAGCAGCTCGCGACGTGCGTCAGACCGGGTCGTCTTTTTAAACAATGCTCCCACCCCTGGCAAATCACCCAGCAACGGCACCTGAGTCTTATCATCTCTCGACGTTCTTTCCAAAATTCCCCCTAAAACGACAGTTTGGCCGTTGTCTACCAAAACGGCTGTATTGATACTTCGCGTGTTAATTGCCGGCGTGCCATTGACAGCGAAATTAGCGACGGTATCTGACAAAACTTCTAAATTCATAAAAATTCGCTGATCTGGCGAAATTGTGGGCGTGACTTTAAGCGATAAAACAATGTCTTTAAACTCAGTAGTCGCGATAAGCTGGCCGTTTTGGCCGACCCTAGTGCTTTGATAGGGTATTTGCGTACCTTGTTTAATAACCGCCTCACGTTGGCTCGCTGTAATTACTCTTGGACTGGATATAATTTCGCCTCGTCCTTCATTTTCTAGCGCCGACAACTCAAGGTCTAACAAGTAGTCGTTACCCAAAACAGTGAATCCAAATGAACCAGCTGGATTAACTACGGGCAAATTGACTCCGAG
>JAYVAQ010000513.1:0-2436 GCA_043750875.1 Rhodanobacteraceae bacterium | reverse complement strand
TGCATCCTTACCCGGCTATATGACAATTACAGCGCCGTTTAGCAACATGCCACAAACCGCTGAGTTGGCAACATTTGAGCGCCGCTTGTTAGACTGCTTTGATGCCGCTGACGCGCCGTTAGCCACTTGGCAGGCTTTACTTAGCCTCCCAGCAGAACGTTGGCCAAATTTATGCCCGCAGTTTCATCCCAGCGTGCAATTACAGCCTGTGCAATGGAACAGCGTCGAGATTTGGCGCGCGCTGAAGGCCGAACAAGAGCCACCGGAACTCAGCCCGGCGAGTGCGCACTGGCTGCTTTGGCGCGATCAAGAACAGATCACCCGTTTTCGTGCGCTTGGTGCCGACGAGGTGCAAGCGTATGCGCATTTTTGCGCAGGCGGTGACTTTGCTTCGCTGTGCGAAGCCTTGCAAGAACAGCACGAAGCGGAGGCGGTGCCGGGAATAGCGCTGGGCTTGCTGCAGCGCTGGTGTTTGGAGGGCGGGGTCAGTACTTGGGCACCGCCATTCTTGGGTAGGGCTTGAAATTACTGAACACGCCAAGGTACGAATCTTGGGCGAGTTCGAATCGCACCCACCCCTAAACCCCGCTTAAAACTCCCTGCATTTGGCGCTACACTAGAGAGCTTGCAGCCGAACTTGCGCGGCGGGAGCGCGTAAAACTATGGCCGCCTACGAATTTCAAGCACAAGACGCCAGTGGCAAAACCAGCCGGGGCGTTATTCAAGGCGACAGCCCAAAATCCGTGCGTTCCCAACTTCGCGAACGGGGTTTGACGCCGCTTGAAGTCAGTGAAGTTCGGGAAAAACCCAGCGCAGCCAGCAGTACGCGCACTTCGGTGTTGCAAAGCAGCTTGTTTCAGCGCGGCCTCAATGGCGCGCAGCTGGCGATTTTGACGCGCCAATTTGCCGTGCTTATGAAAGCGGGTTTGCCGCTGGATGAGGTGTTACAAACCTTAGCCGAACAGAGCGAGAACGATTCCGCCAAGCGCATGCTGCTGGCAATACGCGGGCGCATGCTGGAAGGCTCGACGCTGGCGGCAGCATTGGGCGAATTCCCGAAAACCTTCGATACGCTTTATTGCGCCAGCGTCGCTGCGGGCGAGCAGTCCGGGCATTTGGACACCGTGCTGGAGCGCTTGGCAGATTATTGTGAGAACAGCGCTGGGCTAACGCAAAAGTTAATGCTCGCGCTGCTGTATCCGGTGCTGTTGGCCGTGGTGGCAGTGGCAATTGTGACTGGGCTTTTGGGCGTCGTGGTGCCACAGATTAGCCAAGTATTTTCGCAGTTTGATCGCGAACTACCGCTGATGACGCGGGTAATGTTGGCGCTCTCGAGTGTCGTGTCGAACTACGGCAGCTGGATCTTTTTTGGGCTGCTGACGTTGCTCGTGATTTTCATTTTTGCGCTACGTACCGAGTCATTCCGTGCCCGCTGGCATGGATTCTTATTGCGCCTGCCTTTGCTTGGGCCGTTACTGCGCGGCGCCCAAGCGGCACGTTTCGCCCGCACCATGGCCATTTCGACTAGTGCCTCGGTGCCGGTGTTGGAGGCGATCAAGCTCAGCACTCAAGTCGTCAATATGTTGCCGATTCGTGCCGCATTGAATGAGGTCTACAAACAAGTGCGCGAAGGTTCGACCTTAAGCAGTGCGCTACGCGAGACCAATCAATTCCCGAATTTATTGGTGCGGCTTGCCGGTTCTGGCGAAAAAAGTGGCTCGCTAGAATCCATGCTGGATCACGCCGCAGCCTTGATCGAAAAACAAGTGCAAAGCAAGCTGGCGACCTTGGTGGCGCTATTGGAACCAGCGATGATTTTGCTGATGGGTGCGGTGGTATTGGCGATTGTGTTGGCGATTTTGCAACCGATCTTTGAGATGAATTCCTTGCTCGGTGGCAGTGGCTAATGGCGAAATATCGGCCACGTTTTGATCTGCCAGCGAAAGCCGAGGCTAAGTCTTTGGCCGAAGCAAAGCCGCAAGCGGTGGCGAAAGTCAGCGCGGAATCGCGCCGAACAATGGATGTGGCTGATATCTCTGCGCCGCCATCTGAGAACAAAACTGGCAATAGCATTCGCTTTGAAAGCGTCACCAAACGCTTTGCCTCGGGCTTTCAAGCGTTAACAGATCTGAGTTTCGAGCTGGCATCGGATGAAATGGTGTTTGTCACCGGCCATTCCGGCGCTGGCAAAAGCACCTTGCTACGCATGATTGCGGCGATTGATCGCCCCACCAAGGGCACGGTTTATGCGCTGGGCCAACCGGTAAGCCGTTTTCCGGCGGGCTCGGTGCCCGCATATCGGCGCCAACTGGGCTTAGTTTTTCAAGATCACCGGCTATTGTTTGATCGCAGCGTCTATGAAAACGTTGCCCTGCCCTTGGTGGTGGCCGGTGTTGCGCATCGCGATATCGGCAAACGCGTGCGTGCAGCCTTAGA
>JAYVAQ010000512.1:0-3600 GCA_043750875.1 Rhodanobacteraceae bacterium | reverse complement strand
GCATTGGCTTAGCGCTGTGCGCGGCGAATATTGTGGTACGGGGTTTGGCAATTACCGGCTTTGGCGCGGCAGGCCTGCACACCGCCACCAGTGGCCCGTTAAGCTGTTTAACCAGCGGCAGCAATGTGCGGGTTGAAGGCAATTTCATCGGCTTGCAAGCCGACGGCAGCAACGCGCGCCCGAATGGGCATGGCATCGTCATCAATAGTGCGGTCACGCATATCGGCGGCAATACACTGGCACAGCGCAATGTGATTGCCGGCAATAGCGCGAATGGGATTTTGATCGAGGGCTCGAACCTGGCAGGTTCAAGCGTGCTGGGCAATGCAATCGGCACCGATCGCGGCGGCGTACTAGATCGCGGCAATGCCGGTGCTGGCATACGTGTAGATGCAGCGCAAGATATTGTTATCGGCACGCTCGCCGCGCCGAATACGTTGGCGTTCAATCAAGTCGGGGTGAATATTGGCACCGGTTCGCAACGCATCGACGCGGCACACAATGTGATCCGTTTAAGCGACGCGCTGGGTATTGATTTGAGCGCTTTTGGCCCGAACGGCGTAACGCCCAATGATGTCGACGACGTCGATTTTGGCAGCAATGCTTTGCAGAACTTTCCCGAATTAACCAGCGTTGAGCGCACCGCGTCGGGCCTGCGCCTGCAAGGATTTCTGGATGTATTAGCGGCCACGCAAAACGTGCCGTATCGCCTCAATTTTTATGCCAGCACGAACTGCGACGCGAATGGCATTGGTGAAGCTGAACGCATGCTAGGCACGATAACGCAGAACTTTAGCCAAGGTAGCGCTGAAAGCTTTGAAATACTGATCGACACGTCACCCTTGGCGATTGGTAGTTTCATAAGCAGTACCGCGACCGGGCCATCGGGCACATCAGAATTTTCTGCGTGCATTCGCTTGGATGGGCTAATTTTTAGAAATGGCTTCGATTAGTGCTTGAGCAACCGCGGTAGCATCCCACTTACCCAAGCGACGCCCGCACCCGCACAGCGGTCGCCGGGAAATCGCTGAATACGCCGTCGACACCGAGCCTGAAATAATCGCCTAATTCATCGTTAATGCTGTTGTAGTGGCTGGGCAGCATATCGTCTCTAAACGTCCAAGCATGCACCGCCAAACCCAGTTCGTGGGCTTGCTCAAGCAGGCCGGTCGAACGGCCGTTTGCGTCAAGCAACGCCGTTTTATTCGGGCCAATTGCCCCTGCGTAGCGCGCAATCTCGGCTAACTCCAGTGCGATCTCATGCTTGCCATTACTGGCTGGTAACAGTTGCGTCAGCTTAGCGCCCGGGCCAAGTTCCGCACGCAAGCGCTGTAAAGCCGATGCTTCAAAGCACTGAATCAAAATACGCGCTTGCGCGGCGGCGCTGCAGGCCCGATAGGCAGCGATAAATACCGGGACTGGATCCAGCCCGATACTGGCAAAATAGCTCGGCAGTTTGAGTTCCGGATAGACATACAGCGGCCGCGCCAACGTCGATTCCAAGCTTGCGCGCAGTTCTAGCACTTGCGCGAAGGTCGGCACGGCGTGTTGATCATTATGCAAAGCCGACCGCTGCGGCCATGGCTGGCGGGCGCGCAGCTGGGAAAACTCGAGCGCACTGAAATCCTCGCTAAACCAATCTGGCGTGGCAATCCCTGTGCCCGTGCGTTGGCGCTGTGGAAACTTCTGTGCCACGTCTGTAGACGCGCCCAGAAAATGATCGTGACGCACCACCAACGTGCCATCTTGGCTCATGACCAGATCCGGCTCGATCACATCGGCGCCTTGCTCGGCACCCAGCTGATATGCCGCAAGAGTGTGCTCAGGCATCACCCCAGATGCGCCGCGATGTGCAATTACCCACGGTTCGGCTTTACTCATACGGGCCCTCGGTGTGTGCGCGCAGCCGAACAACGCGCCTAAACTGGCAGTAATTAACAGCTGTCGGCGGGTACGTGATTGCATAGATTGAGTATGTGCGCAATATAGTGCAAACGTGTGACACGCTGCGGCGCGCAGGTCAGCAATTATCCTTGACGGCGATCTGCTTTCACACCACGATTCCCGAAACTTCCACTTGCCCGCATAACCGGAGCTCTCATGAGTCAACCAGCGCCGCGCCAGCTCACCGCTCGCGCCGTTATTCTTTCTATCATCTTGGCCATGATTCTTGCAGCGGCCAACACCTATCTCGGGCTTTTTGCCGGCTTGACTATCGCGACCGCAATTCCGGCAGCGGTGGTGTCGATGGCCGTGTTGCGGGTACTGGGCGGCGGCACGATTTTGGAAAACAACATCGTGCAAACCGGCGCATCGGCGGGCTCGTCAATTGCTGCCGGCGTTATTTTCACGATTCCTGCCTTGGTTTTGCTCGGCTACTGGCAAGACTTTCGCTATTCCTGGGTGTTTGCAATTGCCGGTTTGGGCGGGTTGCTGGGTGTACTGTTTTCCGTGCCACTACGGCGCACGATGATCGTTGAAGATCCACTGCCGTTCCCGGAAGGCAAAGCCGCTGCGGAAGTATTAAAGGCGGGCGACAACCCTGGCCCAGGTCTGAAAATTCTGGCCATTTCAGCCAGCATCGGCGCGTTGGTTAAGTTAATGGCGGAAAGCGGCTTGCGAATGATTCCGGACAATGCGGCGGGCGGCACGTTCATCGGCAAATACCTGGGCTATATGGGCACGGGCTTGTCGCCTGCGTTACTGGCCGTGGGTTATATCGTCGGGCTCAATATCGGCATTGTGGTCGTCTCCGGCAGCATTTTTTCCTACCATTTTGCGATCCCGATTTACCACGCGTTTTTCCAAAACACCGATCCCGCGTTGGCCGCGAAACTGGTGGGTTTAAGCGCTGCGGATGCCGCAGGATTAATTCGAGGCGAGAAAATTCGCTTTTTGGGCGTCGGCGCGATGTTAGTCGGCGGCATGTGGACCCTGTTTTCACTGCGCAATTCTTTGCTGAGCGGCATCCGCAGTGGCATTGCTGCGGCGCGCAAAGGCAGCGATGAGAAAGTTGCCGAAACCGAGCGCGATTTGCCGATGAAGTGGATGCTGATTGCACTGGTTATTTTCACCATTCCACTGCTAATGCTGTATCAAGCCATTGTTGATCAGTGGTTGGTCAGTATTCCAATGACGATTATCATGATCGTGGCCGGGTTCTTGTTTGTATCGGTATCGGGCTATTTAGCCGGCTTGGTGGGCTCATCGAACAATCCAGTCTCTGGGATTACCATCGCGACGATTCTGTTTGCCTCGGTCATACTGATGTTTTTGCTCGGCTCGGACTCCCCCATTGGCGCAGTCGCTGCGATCATGATTGGTGCCGTGGTTTGTTGTGCAGCAGCAGTCGGCGGCGATAATTTGCAGGATTTGAAAGCCGGCTATTTAGTCGGCGCGACTCCGTGGAAGCAGCAGCTGATGCTGGGAATTGGCGCATTATCGTGCGCGCTGGTGATGGCGCCGGTGCTGAACCTGCTCGCCAAGGCCTACGGCATCGGGGTGCCGACGGCTGAACATCCGGATCCGCTGCTCGCGCCGCAGGCAACGCTGATGGCGTCCGTGTCCAAGGGCCTGTTCGGCGGCTCGCTGCCCTGGGGG
>JAYVAQ010000511.1:0-7836 GCA_043750875.1 Rhodanobacteraceae bacterium | reverse complement strand
CAAACGGGGTTTTTCGGATCGGTGAGAAATATATCACTGCCCAAAAGAACAACGGCAGCAGCATAATGCGCGGCAAATGTTGCGCGGCTTTGAATTTATTGAAACCGACGTGGCGTAGCTGCTGCTGTGCACGCACTTGCTCGGCGTTCAATAGTGCTTCCGGCGCAATATGAAGATTGTATAGCTGGAACAAAATCTGATTGGTCTGAAACAGCATCGGGCGAAATGCGCTCAACACATACAGCCACCAGGAAAAGGGTTGGTGCAACATCCATGCCGGGAACTCGCTTGAAAACAGACGTAAAACCAGCCAACGTGTCAAAATTCCGCGTCTTGCTGGAACGTTGCGGAGTTCCTGTAAGTAGCGCTGATTCACCGGACGGTTCTGCACTTCATCGGCCATTTCACTGAAGTGCAGTTTTTCGCGCACCGCTGGGTGTACGTCCGATACCGCGTCGCCCCAGTCCAAAAATTCACTTAAAGCCGCCAATTTATGCCAGCTAAGTGGAAGCGTTAACGCTAACTCCTGAAATTGCACGCTCAGTTCAGCGCGGTTGACCAAAGAATCAAACTCAGGCTGCGCATAGAGCCAAGCAATCGCGCTGGCCTGGCTAGGCACGTCCAGTTCACCATAGGCTTGCACCATCTCGGGCCAAGCTCGAAGTGACGGATCTTTCGCTGAATCGTGGATAGCCAACACCCTTGGGCGCAACGGCACTTCGGCACTCCGCTCGTGATTGGCGGATGGACTCGCCACCAGCGGCTGTGGTTGCACAATCTCTGAGTCTAGGTTGCGCCACGGTGCCGCGAAATGCCGATCACCTGGCCCACCCCCGGGAACTATGTCGCTCTGTGTCGAGTATTGAACTCGTAAGTCGGTGTTTTCCTGCGCCGCTTGGGCGTTGTCTAGTTTGTCCCGTTCATCACTTGGCAATGCACGCAAAAATGCTGCAGCCTCTAAGGCCAATGTGTAGGCGTCACGCAAGCTCTGAAACGCGATGGGGTCGTCGTCGGGCCGCACCACCTTTAAGCGCGAGGCATAGGCTTTTTTGATTGCGCGGGTATCGTCGGTCGGCGCAATTGCCAGCAATTCGTCAAGCGCATGTTGACGCCATAGACTTTCTAAGTTGTAAGTCATCGCACGGTAGTTCGTTGCTGACTTTCAAGCTTAGCAGCGGGCGCGTCGTTATTTGCAGTTTGGAGTTAGTCTAGGATTCAAACGAATGTGGTCAGGCGCATAGCGCCGCCGCCACCGGATTGGATGCCCAAAAGAATGCATCCCGGAGGGGATGCCAGAGACATTTAGATTGCGACTAAGTTTCGGCCGGTCAGTGGGCTCGATGAAACATCTTGAATATTGCCGATGACTTCCAACATTTCCCACCAATCGGAATCCGGCGAAACCGCACTAAAACTCGATTCCGTCAAACTTAGCCAACGTTTCGCAACGTCAACTTGGCGCGCGTTAACCGCGATTTTGCACAGTAGTAATTGATAGGCACCAAACAAAGTCAAACTCATTTTCTCGGCTTGCAATCGCTTTGTGGCATCCGCGAAGACACGATAGCCTTGCTCGGCTTGACCTTGGCGTTGCCATGTGGCGGCAATTGCTGCGCAAAGTAGCGCATCGGTTTCACACGAATTCGCAGGCAGCTGCAATTCTTGATCACGCTGCTGACCGCGTGCGGCGTCAAGTAATGCCGCGAGCGCTTTTAGTCTAGGCAAATCGTTTTTTAGCGCCACTGGCGCCGATTGTTGAATTGCTTGAGCGCGCGCAAGGTGGGGCGCTGCCGTTAAAAACTCATGTTTTAGCAGGTGCAGCTCGGCAAGCGCAAAAGCGTTGCGAAAGCCGACTTCTGGGCGCCCGGTTTCAGCAGCTGCACTTGCCCGTACCAAGGCATCCACCTGGGCAAAATCACCTAGGCGCAACATCGTCTGCGCACAAGAATGTCGGTAGCGCGCGAACTGCGGGTCGTCAATGCTAAAACTCAGCTTTGCAATTTGCATGGCACGATTGCATCCGGCTTTGGCAGCTAGGTGATCGCCAAAACGTTCTTGCAGATTTGCCAGTGAAACCAGCGGCAACACTAAACGCGGAAAATCAGGCCCTTGATGGGATTCATACTGATTTACTGCGTGTTCCAAAGTTTGCTTTGCCTCATCCCAGCGCTCAAGATCCATTAGCAGCATGGCACGATTGCTGAGCAATTCAATAGTATTTGCATGCGCTGCGCCGTAGGCAATACGCGCCAATTCGTAAGCCTTCGCTAGCCGCTCTACCGCAAGTTCAGTCCGGCCGGTATTGCGTGCGATCAGCGCAAGATTTGAGTAGCCCAAGGCGTAGTAGCGCTGCAACGCCGGGTCACTCACAAAACTTGGCAGGCTTTGCAGTAATAACGCCCCTGCCTCATCAAAGCGTTGTTGCTGGATTAACACTGTCGCCAAGGTATAGCGCAGTTGCGCGTTCGGGATTGCTTCCTCCGGATCAGTTAAATCGACAAGGCTCAAGGCATATTTAAGCGTCGCCTCGGCATCGCTGGTGGAACCCAGAATACTTTGCATTTCGGCAAGTTTTGAAAGAATTCTGGCCTGCGCTTTGGGATCGTCTTGCAGCTCAACTTTGGCCGCGTCAATGCGTTCTTGAATCAGTTCCGCGCCGGTTTTGATCTGCGTGGTGGCGCGCCCATGCGGATTCATTTGCGACAGCGTCTTCAGTGTGAACTCGGTCACGCGCTCCGCTGTTTTTGCGGCCTGCCGCGCCTTATTTGCCTCACGCGCGGCAAGCACAGCGGCATTTCCCGCCAAATGTGCCTGCCAA
Organism: Rhodanobacteraceae bacterium; assembly: GCA_043750875.1. Classification (GTDB taxonomy): domain Bacteria; phylum Pseudomonadota; class Gammaproteobacteria; order Xanthomonadales; family SZUA-5; genus JANNYA01. Next base: position 5,018 of record JAYVAQ010000511.1, on the reverse strand, counting down.
AGCGCCAAGCCAGCACCGCTGACGACGCCAAGCATAGCGATCACGCCAAGTGCTACCGCCAATCGATTGCGCCGCACAAAACGTGCGCTGCGATAGCCTAATGTCGGCGTACGCGCCAGCACTGGCAAACCATTCAGGTAGCGCCGCAAATCCGCCGCAAACTCTGCCACTGATCCGAAGCGCGCCTCCGGTGCTGCCCGCATCGCTTTCGAGACAATTGCGTCCAAGTCACCTTGCAATAGGCGCGCTTCATAAGGTAGTTCTGACTGATGTGCGGCCGCGGTCCGACTGATGCGCTGGGTTTCTTCTGCATCTAAATGCAGCAAAACCTGCGCTAGGCTGTTGCTCTCGCGCTTGCTGGGCAGGGCCCCTGCCAACAAGCGAAATAACATTAGGCCGAGCGCATAAACATCAGTTGACGTAGTAATCGTTTGCCCACGAATTTGTTCCGGCGCCGCGTAGGCAGGCGTCAACGCGGACGCGGTAAATTCATTGCTGCTATCGAGCAGTTTTGCAATGCCAAAATCTAACAAGCGCGGCTCGCCATCGACATTGACCATCACATTGCTGGGCTTGAGATCACGATGTACTACGAGGTGCCGATGCGCATGCTCAACTGCTGCGCAAATATTGAGAAACATTTCTAGTCGTTGCCGCAAACTTGGGCGGTTTTGCTGACACCAGGCGCTCAAAGTTTGGCCTTGGACGTATTCAAGCGCCAACCACGGTGAGCCGTGTTCATTAATACCCGCATCAATAAAGCGCGCAATATTGGGGTGCGACAGCCGCGCCAGAATCTGGCGTTCCAACGCCAATCGCGCCACAAAAGTTGGTTGTGCGTCACGAACAAATTTGATCGCCACTTGGTGCGCGGTGCCATCGGTGCGCGCGGCAAGCCAAACTTGCCCCATCCCCCCCGCTCCCAAGGGTTTGAGCAGTTGCCAGACACCTAGCCGTTGGCCCGAGCTAATAGCATCGGCTGGCACCGACACTGGTGCTAGAAGTTCAGTGCCTTCGTGCACCGCCATGCCTTGCAGCACGCGCGCCAACTGCAGCAAACGCTGCACCCTGGGCAGATCACGCCACTCAAGTGGAATATCCTCAGAGCGAACGAACTCGCCCGCCGCCAAGCGCGCGCAGAGTGCTTCAAAAGCAGTTTCGGAATTAGCCGTATTCATTCCTAAGACTAGCTCGGGCTTAACAGCAGTCTAGCGAAGGGATTTTAGATTTCAAGGCACGGGCTCACTCAAAACCATCACGCAGCAGCTCATCAGTAAAAACAATATCGCTCTTACGCCAAACACCATCGAGCACTTGCGTTGCCCCAACCGGCGCAATCACTGCACCGTCAGAGGTCAAAATCTGCTTGCGAATCCCGCTCAATCTGCCGCTCAACGCAAATTCGCTGGCGCTATCCAAACCGATCACATCTGCAGGCCCGATCGCAGTCGCACCAATCCAGCGCCGAATTGGCGGGCCGCTTGTCGGCGCTAGCTCATCACGGCGTGCATACACAATCGCCAGGCCCGCATTTGATGCATTGAAGAAGGTGAAAAATACCGGTTCCGCGCCTAAACCAGAATTCACCCGCTTGGAAATCACCATGCGATGCGCGCCACCCGTTATGGCGGGAGAACCCGCCGGCAAATTAAAGAAAAAATCATTGCTTGCAGCGGTGCTCAAATTAAAAGCGCGCACTGTGGTGTTGAGCGTGGGCAAGTAAAGCTCAGCGCCATCCGGTGAGAAGCCTAAAATCACACTGTTGGTGATCGGTGCCTGCGCAAAGAGAGTTGGGACCAGTGTATTTGGATCCAAAATGTAAACCCCTTCGCTGCAGCCACTATAAACCACGCGCCCATCGGGATGCACCGCGATATCGCCCGTGGACTGCAAACAGCTTTGCGGCAGCGCCAAAGCGGCAATCTCGCTCAAGTCCGCACTATTTAACACAGCAATGTTTCTAGTTGACGTTGTGCCGTCAGAGGTCACTTTCCAGCTGCAAAGCTTACTGCCATCGGGGCTGATACCTAAGGCGCGATTTTGAGTAAGCCCAACCGCGACTTCGCCGACTACGCAGCGGCAGGTGGTGTCGATTGCATAAATCATACCGCGCGCCAAAACACCCTGGCTGGCAGGCAGATAGCTTGCCAAATAGATGCGATTAAAATCGGGGCTAATCACCATGCGCGAAGGTTCGACTCCGACGCCAGTAATCGAACGCACGACGGTCATGCTTTGCAAATCCATCACTTTGACTGAGGCGTCACTCGGGCTGGAGACGCTAATGTAAGCAAATGGCGCAGCGCTAGCCGGTGCGCTCATAAAACTACCAAGCACCTGACAACAAAGCACTAAACAGCCGAGCCGATTCACTTTAGCGTGCCTTGGATAGGTAAAAAAATTGGCTGTCATGATTTACTCCGCCAAGCTTTCAAAGCCATCAATGAGCAAAGGATTTTCAAAACACATGCCAATTTCACTGGTGTCGCGGAAAAAAGTTTGATTGCCACTTTGCTCCAGCCTAGTCGCAGTGGTGGTTAAAAAACTTTCGTTCGCCGCTGGCAATAGTCTAGAAAAATCAACAAAGCCATCGCTGCTGGCGGTGCCATTGTTGATCACTACCACCATGGCTCCCAAAAATCGGCGCGCTTCACAGCGTAGGACCAGATTTAGAAAACGATTGGCGGAAAAAAATTGCACCGAATATTCACCATTGGCGCTGGCGAGTCGCCCGCCGACCAAAACCGTTCCGCTTAAGCCCCCGCGCACAAAATTTATTAGCGGATAGTTTTGCCCACGATTGCCCGCTGGCAGACTTGCCGCGCTGTCATTGTCGTTGCTGGTAAAACCCGAACCGGCAATATCGACCGCGGGCACATTCACCGCGCCATCGTAAATGGCATTGCTGAGTAATGGATTTGCTTCGCCCGTTACGCGCACCGCCGCAAGTTGACTATTGGCAATGACGTTACTGTTGAGCTGATTCGATACCCCTTCGATCAGCACCGCTTGGCGATTGCCAGCACTCGCGCAATTGCCGATCAAGCACAGTGGCGGTAAGCCGAATCGATTGCGCGACAGCGTATTGTTATTGGCGCCGCGACCTATGCGAACGCCAAGTTCGGAGCTGTAGCTGATGACGTTATCCTGCAAATAATTTAGATCGCCTTGAATAACTACGCCTACCGTGTTGGCAAGCGCACTACCGCTGGGGCGCATGCCAATAAAATTGTTGATGACGCGCGCATTTTCTGCGGTGCTACTCAAAATAATACCGGTGCCGCTCAAAAAGCCAGTGCTGTCATAACCGCCAATGCTATTGCGCTCGGCCGGGTCTTCATCGCCAATTTCTACATCATCAGCATTCACGCTGATGCCCGCTAAACCGCCTGACAGACTCGTAGCACCAATACTGCCGCCGAACTGACTACCGACAATGCGATGCCCACGCCCGCCGTTGAGCGCAACACCCGTGCCGGTAAAGCCGCCGATAGCGAGGCCATCAAGCTGTAAGCGCAAAGACAGCGCCGAACTAGGTACTTCTATCCCGTTTGTGATCCCGGTATTTCCGGGCACGATCGCGATGCAGCGCGTGCCGTTGTCACCGCTCAAGCTGGTGTTGGGCACATAGCCCGCTTGTGTGCTGCCTTCTATGCTCATGCTACTCAAGATAGTTGGCAGCGCGCTTTGCACGGTGATGACTTTCGGGCAAGTCACGCCGGAAATTGCAAAGACAATGCGATTAACACCCGCTGTGTTGTTGGCGAGCGTAATCGCTGCGCGCAGTGAACCCGCGCCGCTGTCGTTGGTGTTATTGACTACGATCTCACCGCCTTCCCCCACCGTGCTTTCGTGTGCGCCGCGATCAATCGTGCCAACGCGTCGCGTCAGATTGGCAATATCGGTTGCCCCTGGGCTCAGCAAGGGCGTGTTTAAGCCGGTATTGATGCCCGCGGAGCCCGCTTGCAGACGCAGATCCAGCCCCAGGCCATTAACAAACATCGGTAGCGTCGGGCTGTTATTGGAATTATTGGCAAATACAATCGCGTTCGTTGTGCCAAATTGGTTGTTGTAGGCATCAATGCTGTTCACCGCATTGGTGAACAAGTCAAAATCATTGGAATTGAGCAGAATGATGTTATTGGACAAATTCACCTGTTCAAGGCTGCCCATGAACACGGTACGCGACATCGCGTTGAGCGTGATCGTATTGTTGCTCAGCAGTGCGCGCACGGTGCCGACACCGGTATCGCCAGTCAGCACCAACGTTGAACTATCGCCACCGGCTGCCCGCCCAGCGATGATGTTGTTGCGTACAAAAATACTCGATATCGGGCCATCGGTCGCCACCCGTAACTCAACATTGCCGCGCCCGCCGGTAATACGGTTGTAGCTGCACTCAAGGTCTTGCTGAGAGGTATTGGCGCTGGAGTTGCTGATATTGATCTGGCCCTCAAAATTGAGCCAGTGAAAACCGCTTACCGTGACATCGGCATTTTGCTGAAACGCCAAGCGCCGCAGCGCGCTGGTATTGCGCAGCACGGTATTGGCGGGCTGCAAAGTACGCACGCTACACGTCGCAGGCCCGGCATACCCGCCGAGCAAAAATAGCGTGCGGTTGATGACTCGGGTTTGGTTGGTATTGACTAGCACCTGCGAGTTAGTCAAATCGTAATCGCCCTGCGCCACCGCGATCACAACACGATCCTCTGGCAAATTCGGATTGCTAGCGGCCAATATACCTTGCTCAATTTCAGCGACCGTATCGGCGCATATCGTTAAATCAACTGCTTGGCTAGAAAGTGCTGTGCTGAGCAGTAGTGCGGCAAATGCGGCACGCAATCGCTGGGCTTTGCCCGCCCACACGCGCTGAAACAACGCGATACCTAAGAACTCTTCTTTTGCTTTGTTTGCATTTGCAAACAACACCTTTACGCAGGTAGCCATAACTTTCCTTGAATCCTGATGGGGAACAAGGCTAGGAATGACGATTCAAATTAAAAGCGAACACAGACTGC
>JAYVAQ010000510.1:0-7509 GCA_043750875.1 Rhodanobacteraceae bacterium | reverse complement strand
AGGACGGCGTGCTCAACGTGGCGCGTATCGCCCCGCATCGGCGCATGGACACGCTGCCGTTTTATTTATGGATGGCGTTGGCGAAGGCGACAGCGTGTCCGCGTGAGCAGGAAAATTTGCAGGGGATTTTGGGGGGCTGAGTAACCCCTTTTAAACCGCTTCCCCCGCCCGCTCATAGTGCTTCGCAATCACATCCGCCACTGCCGCCGTTAGCTTTTTACCAGTCGGCACGTGCAAAAACTCGTTCGGGCCATGCGCGTTGGATTTGGGCCCGAGCAATCCGGAGATCATAAATTGCGCCTCGGGGAAGCGCTCGCTGAGCATGCCCATGAACGGGATCGTGCCGCCTTCGCCCATCGCCGCCGCCTGTGGCCCGAAATAGGTCTTGGACGCTTCATCCAGCGTCGCCTGCAACCAGGGCTTGGTCGCAGGTGCCGCCCAACCGGTGGCTGCGGATTCGCTTTCAAACTCAATTTTTGCGCCGTAGGGCGGGTCGCGCTCGAGTATTTCCTTGAGCGCGCGGCTGGCGACCTCGGGATTGAGCATCGGTGGAATACGAATGGACAGCTTTACCGCAGACTGTGGGCGCAGCACGTTGCCGGCATCTTGCAAGCTGGGAAAACCCTCGGCGCCGGTAACGCTGAGCGTTGGCCGCCACGTACGATTAAGCAACATTTCCTTGATGTCGTGCGTCATCGGTTGCGTGCCGCCGGCCCACGGGTATTTCGCGTAGGCGTCTTTGCCTAACAATTGCGCGGTTTCCTGGGCTTGGTTGATGCGTTCGCTGGGAATGTCGACGTAGAACGCTTCTGGGATAATTTTGCCGGTGCGCTCATCTTCGATGCGGCTCAAAAGTTGCCGCAAGATTCGGAAACTGGAAGGCACGATGCCGCTGGCATCACCTGAGTGCACACCTTCTTCCAATACTTTCACGCGCAAAGTGCCGCCGGCCAAGCCACGCAAACTGGTGGTTACCCACAGTTGATCGTAGTTGCCACAGCCGGAGTCTAGGCAAATCACCAAGCTTGGGTTGCCGATTTTGTCGGCTAAGTGGCTGATGTAAAAAGGTAAATCATAGCTGCCCGATTCTTCACAGCCCTCAATCAAGATCACGCAGCGCGCATGCGGAATACCGCGCTCGTGCAGTGCCATGATCGCGGTTAACGATGCAAATACCGCGTAACCATCATCGGCACCGCCACGCCCGTAAAGCTTGTCACCGCTCAACAACGGCACCCATGGCCCTAAATCGGTGTTCCAGCCCAGCATTTCCGGCTGCTTGTCCATGTGCCCGTAAAGCAAAATAGTGTCGTCCCCTTTGCCGGGTACTTCGATATAAAGCAGCGGTGTACGCCCCGGCAGTTCCAAACGTTGTACCGCCATGCCGGGAATTGGCTGATCGCGCACCCACGTTTCCAGCAAGGACATCGCTTCGTCCATGTAGCCACGGTGTTTCCATTCCGAATCAAAGGCCGGGGACTTTGCTGGAATTTGGATATATGTCTTTAGCTTCGGAACAATTTCGTCATCCCATTTTTCCGAAACGAAATTCATCACTTTGGCGGCATGCATCGCAAAACTCCTCAATAAATTGCCCGCAGCTTAGCGCGATTTTTTAAGCAATGGCAGGAAACACAGCCAAATTGGCTGGCCGCCATACGACTGGCCGCAATTGCGCCCCAGAAATAAGGGCCATCAACGTTTATTTCGTCTTGACATCTTCTCCACGGCAATAAAATGCTGGCACAATCCCGTCACACCTGCCCGGCTCAAGGAAAGCTCATGTTAAGGAATGCCACATGTTAACGATGGCTACGCGCCCCGGAAAAATGATCCAAATGATCGCTGTTTCTTCCGCTTGGCTTTGGCTCAACGCTGCCACCGCTGCGTCGGTTACAGGTTCGGTGGCAGAAGTTCAAGCGCACAAGCATTTAGGTGCCGCCTCGTGTGCCAGCAGCACCTGTCACGGTTCTACCACGGTATATAAAGACTCGAATGTGATGCAAAACGAGTTCTCGGTTTGGCAAGAAAGCGACAAGCACGCTCGGGCGTTCGAGATTTTAAAGCAACCGGAAAGTCAAGCGATCACCCGTAAATTGGGTTTAGGCGATGCCACTAAAGCGCAAGTTTGCTTGGATTGCCATACCGACAATGTGCCAGTGGCTTTGCGCGGAGAGAAATTTCAGCTCGAAGATGGCGTCGGCTGTGAAGCCTGTCATGGCGGCTCAGAAAACTGGGTCAGCACGCACACCAATAAAGACGTTTCACACGCAGATAATTTAAAAGCCGGGTTGTATCCCACCGAAGAGCCTATTGCCCGCTCAAAAATGTGCCTGAGCTGCCATATGGGCACCAAAGATCGAATGATTACGCACGAAATTATGGGTGCGGGCCATCCACGTCTGCAGTTTGAACTTGACACTTTCACCTGGGTAAATCCGCACTATGAGATTGACGCCGATTACATCAAACGCAAAGGTGAATTTAATGGCGCGCGCGACTGGGCATTGGGTCAGGGTGTTGCCGCTAAAAATCTGCTTGAGCAGTTGACCGACAATAAAACTGCCTACGTGGGAATTTTCCCAGAATTGGTTTTATTTGACTGCCATGCTTGTCACAAGCGTATGGGCGGCAACACCTGGGCGTCGCGCCCTGGTACGGGCCTTGGCCCTGGCGTGGTGCGTTTGAACGACGCAAACCTGATCACGTTCCGACATGTGCTAGGCGTTGTGGATGCCGCCGCCGGAGTGCGATTACGTGATCAAACTCGCGCGCTGCACCGCGCCACCACAAATAGCCGCGACGCGACCACGATGGCAGCGAACTCGCTGAAATCCACTATTGAAGACAGCCTCTCGAAAATATCGTCCTATCCGTTTGAAGCTGCATCGTTGGGTAAGGTTTTATCCAGTTTATTGCGTGACGCGGAAGCCGGTGACTACCGTGATTTCACCGGTGCCGAGCAGGCTGCACTCGCCGCGCAAAGCGTGGTCAGCGGCTTTGAAGCCAGCGGTGCAATTGACAAGGCGAATGCAGATCGACTTGGTATCCTGGTCGACAATCTAAATGCCTCGGTAGAAAACGTTGACAACTTCCAAAATGCTCGATTTGTCGCCAACCTACGTTCGCTCGTGCAAGCCGCGCCACGTTAATTACATTCTTCGAACAACTCTCGCGTTGGCAATCAGTACGGTTGCCAACGCCGAATTTGCAAGTAGCGGCTATCTTGAGCTGGGCGGCAGTGGCACCAGCGCTGAAAGTGCATGGAACACTGGCGGTTCCGGCGCTCTAGGTAAAGGTGACGGCGGCACCGCCGAGGCGCGCATTGGCTTTGAGTTCAAAAATGAGAGCCGTTTCAGTGCACACTTGAGCGTGTTGGCACGGGCGGGCACAGATTCTGATGCAGGACGAAAAGCAGGTCTGCTCGATGCCTATTTCGACTATGGCGATTTAGCTCAGGACAGCTTTAGGATTCGCACAGGCTTAGCGTTTTCAGGCTCTAGTTTGGAAAATGTGGAAGACTTTTGGCAAACGCCGTACTCGTTGAGTTTGTCGGCGTTAAACAGCTGGATTGGCGAAGAATTTCGCCCGCTCGGCATTACCGGAACTAAGCGATTTGCTCAGGATTCCGGTGCCACTTTTGATTCTTCCGCCACCCTTTACGGCGGTAACGACACCAGCGCGGCGATTTTGGCTTGGCGCGGTTTTGCCGTACATGATCGCTTGAGCGTTTTTGGCGAAGCATTACCGTTACTGACGTTGCCATCGCTTAGCGATAGCGGCGGCTTCAAATTTCAGCGTAATGATGGTAGCCAGCCATTTGGTAGCGACTTGGATGGTCGCCCAGGTTTTGCGCTACGCGCCCGGCAAAATTTTGTCGGTGGTGGCCGCCTCAATGTCTACTTTACCGACAATCGCGGTGATCGCAAATTGCACGGCGATGAATACGCTTGGCACACGCGCTTTGGCATCTTGGGTTTTGATCAGCCATTCGGTGACGGTTGGACGGTGTTGGGCGAATGGATGCGCGGCCGCACTGATATGGGCTTCGGCCCCGGGCCATTTGTCTCATTCGATTTCGACGCCGCCTATCTTGCGATAAGCCGCAACGTTGGTTTGTGGAGCATTACTGGGCGCGCTGAAACATTCCATATCAATGAACTTGATCGCTCAGCAGCAGAGCGCAACACGCAAAATGGCGTTGGTTCGACCATCGCGCTACTTCGCAACTCTGGTGACTGGCGGTTGGGAGTTGAGGCGCAGTATTTCGATATTGTTCGACCTGGAAACATAGAATTTGCTACCACGCCGGAACAGGGTGGTTATCAATTGCGAGTTTTAGCTCGCAGATATTTTTAAGCGGCTAGCTATACCAGCCAATAGTGCAACAGTGGCAGCCAAAAAATTGCCAGCATGGTGCCCAGCCCAGCCATTGCTGCTGAAAGCTGCGGCGCTAATTTTGAACTTGCTGCCAGTGCTGCAGCGGTCACCATTGGCGGCATCGCCGCCTCGAACGCTACGACTTGCATCGCTTGGCGATCTAACAACATGTGCGCTAAACCTAGCGCCAATAAAGGCGTCAGCAACATTTTCACGCTTAACCCAATGGCCAATGGAAGGCCTTGCTTTGCCGGTGGAACGATCGAAAAATTCAAGCCAACGGCAAACATCGCGAGGGGTACCAAAAGTGCTGCAACGTCATCGACGAGTAGTTTGACTTGACTTGCTAAGGCGATCTCAAAAAAAATAAGCACCAAAGTGCCGACTAGGGCTACAAAAGCCGGGAACGTCACAATGCGTTTCACGGCAAATGCCAGTGTTGGTGGTTTGCCGCCACCATAGCTGGCCGCCACCCACAGTCCAAAAGTAGAAAACACTAAGAAGCTGCCAAGTTGGTCATAAAGCACGGCTGTGCCTAGGCTGGATTCACCCAAATAAGCTCGTGTCAAGGGGTAGCCTAGAAATGCGGTGTTGCCTAAAACCGCCGTTAGCAACAGCGAACCCTCAACATCACGTGGCCATTTACGCGCGCGTGCAATCAGTTTAATAACTAGTGCGCAAGCAGCCATCGCTAACCAAGCTATCAACGGCACCAACAGCATCGTGCCGCTAAAGGTTATTTTGCTAACTACCGAAATCACCAGCGCAGGTAAAAATAAATTGAGTACCAACTTGTTGATGACTTCGGCTGCATTATCCGGCAACACCCGCATGGCACGAAACAACGCGCCGATCGCCAACATCGCGAGCGTAAGCCAGAATGCGTGCGGTAAGTTCACTTCAGATATCGGTGTTTTGAAGCACTAGCCGCAAATCTTAAGCGCCAGTGCGGCGCTGACCACCACTTGCGCCGGCAGCACCGCCGCCCGCGCGGCCACCCGCACCACCTTGGCGACCGCGATGTTGCGCATGGCCGCCAGCACCTGGGCGGCCAGCTCTTGCAGGAGCAGCGCCCGCACGAGCGCCGCCGCCTGGGCCAGCGCCGCTACCGTTGCGCTGTGGCGCACGTTGAGGCTGGCCACCACGACCACCACCCGGTGCGCGTGGGCCACGCACTTGACGCATGATTGGTTTGGTGAAAATTGGCTTGCCGGTGCTTTCAAAGCCGACAATGGTTTCCAGCGGCAAATCGCGCTTGGTGAAGTTACGAATATCACGCAATAAGCCGTGGTCTTCCGGTGCCACTAAGGAAATGGCGACGCCGTTCGAGCCAGCTCGGCCGGTGCGTCCGATACGGTGCACATAGTCTTCGGCAACCATCGGTAAGTCATAGTTATAAACGGTGGGTAGTTCTTTGATATCCAAACCGCGCGCCGCGATGTCGGTCGCAACCAACAAGGTGGTGGCACCAGATTTAAAATCGGCCAGCGCACGCGTACGCGCACCTTGGGATTTATTGCCATGGATCGCGGCAGCTTTAAAGCCAATCACTTCCAAACTTTTGACCAATTTGTCCGCGCCGTGCTTGGTGCGGGTAAAGATCAAACTTTGCATGCGGCTGTCTTTGCGCAAAAGCTCAATCAACAAATCTTTCTTTTGTTCGGTATCAACCGGGTGCAAACGGTGTTCAACCAGCGCGGTGGTGTTGATTTGCGGCGCAACTTGCACTTCCACTGGGTCGCGTAAGAACTGTTTCGCCAATTCGCGAATTTCTGGCGCGAAGGTTGCGGAGAACAGCATCGTTTGACGGCGTTGCTTTGGCAGCGCCGCTAACACGCGCTTGATCGATGGCAAAAAGCCCATATCGAGCATGCGGTCGGCTTCGTCAAGCACCAAAATTTCAATTTTGCCCAAATCGATTGTGCGCTGCGACAAGTGATCCAGCAGGCGTCCGGGGGTGGCGATCACGATATCAACGCCGGTGCGCAGCGCGCTAATTTGATTGCCCATGCCCACACCACCGAAAATAACGGTGCTGGTCATGCCCGTGTGCAGGCCGTAAGTGCGTACGCTATCTTCCACTTGTGCCGCGAGTTCGCGGGTAGGCGTCAAAATTAAAGCGCGCGGTGGCCGGTTACGCAATTGCTGCGGCTTGGATTGCGCCAATCGATGCAGCATTGGCAGCGAAAATCCTGCGGTTTTGCCGGTACCAGTTTGGGCGGCACCTAATATGTCACGCCCTTCCATTGCGGCAGGAATTGCCTGCGCTTGGATCGGAGTAGGTATTTCGTAGCCTTTTGCGGTGATCGCACGCAAAATTTCTGGCGCTAGGCCTAGTTGAGCGAATGTTGTCATTGGTAATCCTTAAAACTTTGCCGTGCGAAGCTAAAGCACAACGGCGCGCTTAGGACTAAGCGAAACGCTGGAGCAACAGACAGTGCAAGGCGGGGCGAGTGGGCCCACTGCGGCTTGCTTAAAAAGCGCCTGTGCCCAAAAAAATGCTTTGTACTCAGTAGGTTAAGTTGAGCGCTCGGCGGTAAAATCTGGCCAGAGGCTAACTAGCGTTCGGTGAATCGCTTCTGAGTTTTATAAATCGTTTGGCTTTGCGCGAGTGGTTCGTTCAGATTGAGTAACTCGCGCAAAGCTGATTCGGCAAGACGTCTAATTGCGTTCCGCAAACGCCTCAAACTCACGCGTAGGCAACGCGACGCTATATAAATGTCCCTGATAAGTCAGGCAACCATGCCCGGCCAAAAAATCCCGCTGCGCTTCGGTTTCCACGCCTTCTGCCATCACCGACAAGCCTAATGTTTCACCAAGCGCAATGATCATTTTTGCAATGGCCGCATCGTTGGGATCGGTCAGCACGTCGCGCACGAAAAACTTGTCGATTTTCAGCTGATCCAAAGGCAAGCGTTTGAGGTGCGACAGCGACGAGTAGCCAGTGCCAAAATCGTCCAGAGAAAAACCAACACCCTTGGCTTTGAGTGCGGTCATTTTTGCGATCACGCCCTCGACGTTTGAGGCGACTACACTTTCAGTCAATTCGAGCTTTAATCGCTCTGGATTCGCACCCGTACGCGCAAGCACTTCTAATACTTCGGCGACAAAATTGTCTTGATGAAATTG
>JAYVAQ010000509.1:0-7017 GCA_043750875.1 Rhodanobacteraceae bacterium | reverse complement strand
TTGCGCTCAGCGGCGCTTCGCACGTCGACAAAAATAGGCGGGTTGGCGCTTTTCAGCGATGCCAATGCCGCAGCGGCGCCAATCTTAGGTGCGTCAACGACTTTCGGCTCAATTTCGCGATACAGCGCTTCGATACGGGCGTCAAGCGCCGGTTCGAGTGCTGCTTTTTCGTCACGTGCAAAAATGCCGGTGGGCAGCGCCACAAGCATGCCAACCAGCACGCCAACAAGCATCGGCAATAGCAAAGACGTAGACAGAAATGGTCGCATCAGCGCGTTACGTTCAACGACCACTCATAATCAAAAAAATCAATCTCTAGCTGCTCCGATTTCAGTTTTGCAAGCTGCGCTGCGTTAAGCCCTAGGCTGCCCGCATAGTTGCTCAAAAAACCGCTCAGGCTTTTCGAGCTTTTGGCAAAATCATCGCCGTACCAATCAAAAATCGATGACAGCATCAGCACGCCGGTACTGGCCTGGTAGGAATTTCGGCTGCGGTCACGCAAAAAGCGCTGGGTTTGATCGAGTAACTGCGCGTCTAACTTCGCTGCGGTAAACGCCTCGGGTCGCAGCGCCGGACAGCCAATGCTGGCGCAATTGACGGCAAAATGGATGCGCGGGTCATCAAAATCGGCCGCGCCGCGAATCATGGTGTGCTCGATGTCATCCAACGAGACTTCTTTACCCAACAACCTGATGAACGCTTTCTTCCAAGGCGAGCGAAACACCGAGCCTAGTTCTTTGATTGATTTCAACTTCGGATACTGAGTCAAGATCAGCTGGAGCGTAAACGCATTGTAGGCGTTGATAAGAAACGCCCGGCGCTGCAGTTTTGAGTAACTCTGAATCTCTGCCGCCGTCACGCTGCTAAGTGTCTGCGTGTAGGCATCTAAGCCCGCGCGGCTCGCGGCAAGCCCAGCATAGTCAACGCTGCTCGCCGTGCCCAAGCTGTTCCAGCGCACGTGTTTCGCCAGCACCACAGAAAAAGCCGTGTGATTTTGATCTAAGGCCGCCGCCTGAAGTGCGTTGAACGAAAGCATAAAAACCAGCAGCAGCGTTTTAAGTAGAGTGCAATTCACGCGTGTCCTTGAGCTAAAGGTGGAGCCAAAAAGTCAGCTGCACAGAAGAACCGGGCACTGCGGTTATTATTTCAATCTTGTTGAAAAAAATTTTCGAACGTCAACACGCTATAAACCCGCTCGCTGCATACTTTCCAGGCCACGCAAATTTAGAGCGGGCTTGCCGCCAACAGCAATTGCCCTATTTCCGCCATCATGGGCCTGCCGATGCTTTCATATTCGTACTGACCGTCGTTGAGTACGCCATCGCGGTTCAAATACATTTTGCAGCTGACAAAACACTCGTTGTTGCCTTGTTTCAGGTGCGCCATATCGCTTAAAAAACCGTAGGCCCAGCCGACTTTGTTTTCGACTTGCAAATCTTTTGGCCATTGGCCATCGCCGACGCCTAGCAGTCGAAAAAAAGTGCGGTCGAGCTTTGCTTCTGTGGCACTTGAATACTTGCTTTCAGCCGGATTCAGTCGCATGTCCGTCAATAAAAAATGGCGTGCGCGTTCGCTAATTTGGAAACGCTGATTGGGGGCTACTAGCTCCGGGCGCATCAGTGCCAACATCATTTCATGCAGCGCGATTAGCGGTGCAGAGTTTGAGATCGTGAAGTCTTTCGCGCCTTCAATACGGCGACCCGCTTGCATCCAGGCGCGGCCAATTTTAATTGGGGTGGGCGCGGAAACCAGCGCAAAAGGCGCGCGCGCGGGTGTAGTCGATACCAATTTTCCGCTGGCCGAAAATAGCTGTACCGGCCCAGTAATTTTTGAATTTTCCGGGCCACAGGCACCAAAGCGCGCCTGAATTCGCACCTCAGGATGCCCCATTTGGCGCATCCGCTCAGCGATATGCTGAGGCCCCAGCGCATCAAAAAGTGCACAGTAGGCAGAATCGTCACTAAGCACCAGCGCGCGTTCAATGAGTCGAGTAACCGCCTGCGGCTGGCGTAATTCTAGCGCACGCTCGGCGCAATCCGGCATGCGTGGGAACGCTAGTTTTGCACTGCTCCAGTCAATTTTGGCAGCTTCGAGTTGCTCTAATAGCAACGCCGCCAGCGGCAGTTTGACTAGGCTGGCAGGTGCAAACCAGTCGCTGCGTTCGAATGCACTGAACGTCTCAAATTTCGCCCCTGAAACGTCCTTACGAAGCCGAGTAAAGCAAATTTGCAGACCATACTCGTGCGACTGTGCGAGAAAATTTTGCAGCCGGAGCGATCCAGTTTTCAAAATATCCAAAACGACTACCGAACTACTACTCGGCAATCGCTCCTGTTTAATTGCTACCGCATGCGCCGCTGCACTACCGCATAAAAAGCCCAGCAGTGCACGCCGCTTCATTTATTTTTGCGCTGCTGGCTTGCGCGTCATCAAAAGCAGCGAACTATTCGTCTTACTAGAACGATAGCCAATCGCAAACGCCAGCGGTGTGCTGCCAAGTTGCTTGTAGGCCGCACTTAAATTCGGCTGATTAAAATTGGCGAACAGTGGAATCGGCTGAAAATATGCGCCATAGAACTTCGGCTGCCAAAGGTTCAAGTCGAAATTTTTATAAGGAATGCCGGAGTCGTCTTCCAGAACGATCGGTGAAACGTCCAAAATCAGGCTGCGGATTTTCGAAAAATAGCTTTTATGCATTAAAAACGACGCGCTTTTGATAAACGTTGCGCCTGGCCTAAGTGCGCGCACCAAGGCTTCATATTGCGGGGTTTTGACAATACCGCCATCACCAATATCGCTACTCAAATAAGTAACGGAAGTGGTGGCGGCCGAATCCACTTTTTTCAGCGCCAAGGTGACGCCCGGAATATCACCGGCCGGCACTTTGAGTAAATTTGTGGCATCCGTTACGCATTTTGAACCATCGGTATGCAGTATGAAGAAGCTGACATTGGTCACGTCATAACCGCTTTTGGCGGCAAAGGTCATTAGCACCGGCACCACACCTTGGAAGCGGCTGCGCTTGAAATCAACCTTCATGTCGATGGTTTTGAAAAAACTAAAGCTCAAAATCGCATGCAAAGATTTACGCAATTCTGCAAAACTGGCACTCAATTCTTCCGGCTTAAATTGATCTATCAACGGCACCGCGCCAACTGGCTCTAAACCGGTCAACACATAGCTAGATGCGTTCGGGAACAATGCATTCGCGTACAAAAAATCTGGCCCGCTGAATGGATAAAATAGCGGGGCGGTACCTACATTTGGTACTACTTCGGAATTACCAAAGGCTTTCACTAAATCTAATTGGCGGGTATCAAGCTTGTTCCAAGCGGCGGCAAAGTTTTGCTTGTGTGCAGTAATCGCGGGTGACGCGGAAAGCGACGCAAATGGGCCAGTCACACTGGTGTCGAAACCCGCCATCAGCCGTGCAGCATCGGTCAAATAAGCTGCTTGCAACACCGCACTTGGTGCACTACACGCCGCAATGGCCACTACTGGCGCGGGTGCAGCTTTTGCCGCTTCTACAGGCACCGCAGCCGGCGTTTGAGCATGCAAAATCGGACTTAAAGCAAAAGCTAGCAAAGCTAATTTCAATTTCATTTGTAGATTCTCAACGTCAAAAAATTAAAGATTTATCGCGGCTTTTTTGCGATTACAAAATAAAGCGCGAGCCCAATCGAAATCGTGATGGCGCTGGCACTCAGCGCCTTATGGTTTTGCGCACCCAGGTAATAAATCATCCAGGCATTGACCAGTAAAAAAAGCAGCGGCGTAACTGGGTAGCCTGGGCAGCGAAACGGCCGCGCCAAGTTTGGCTCGCGTATGCGCAGAACGATTAACCCAGCAACCGTCAACGAGGCAAAAAGGCTCAAGGTAATGCCGATGTAATTCAACACCGTCTCAAAACTAGCACTCAAAACCAGCAATACAATTACTAACCACTGCACTGCTAACGCCAAAGCGGGCGGCTTAGTCGGTGCGGGTTCCAGGGCTTTCAACGCCGAATAATCTTGCGCCATCGTTGACAAAACGCGTGGCCCGGTCAGCACCATCGCACTAATCGTAGACACCAAACAAAGCGCAATCAGCAACCCAACAATACGGGCACCGCCGTCGCCAAATATATGTTGTCCCGCTAAAAAGCCGACTGCCAATTCTTTGCTCACCATGCTCGCGTCGTTTTCCGCAAAAGGGTTAACACCCAGCATCTCGGTTATCGGCACGACTCGCAAAAACGCATAGTTCACCAGCAGATAGATCACCCCGACGCTAAACGTCGAAATCGCGAGTGCCTTGGGTAAGGTGCGCTGCGGATCTTTGGTTTCGCCAGCAATATAAACAGCGGCGTTCCAGCCTGAATAGGCGTAGGAGACGTAGACCATCGACACCGCAAACGCGCTACTCATAATCAAAGACGCATCACCGGCTGCTGGTGCAAAACTGACGCCGGGAACTGCGGGCGTGAACAAAGCGGCAATCGCAAGCGCCAACATCAACGCAATTTTTAAAATAGTCGCCGCCACCTGAAAACGCGCGCCCGCGCCGATACGCCACGCGTGGATCAGCGTAATCAGCGTCACAATCACGCACGCGACCCAGCTTCGGTGGCCATCAACGGCGGGCAACACTTTGCCTAAATATGCCGCAAACGCCATCGCTGCAGCGGCAATCGGTGCCGCAAATCCAGCGACCAACGATACCCAGCCAGCCGTGAAGCCCAAGCTCGGATGAAAAATACGCCCTAACAAATGATATTCGCCACCCGATCTTGGCAAGGCCGCACCAAGTTCCGCGTAGCTCAATGCGCCAAGCAACGCCACCACCGCGCCTACCAACCACAGCACCAATATTGCAAACGGTGAATTCAAGGAATGCACTTGAAAGCTAAGCGTGGAAAACACGCCGACGCCAATCATAGAGGCAACAACTACAGCGCTCGCAGTCGGCCAGCCGAGCATGCGCTCGGCCGAATTTTTCTGTTCACTCATCAGGCTTGCACCACGATGCGTAATTCTTTCGGTAATGCAAACACCATGTTCTCGACCGCGCCATCCAGTTGACGCGGCGGATTGCCACCCGCCGCTTGGATCGCCTTGAGCACTTCTTGCACCAAACTTTCAGGCGCGCTGGCACCGGCTGTAACACCTATGGCGCGTTTTCCCTCTAACCAAGCGGGCTCAATATCTTGTGCACCGTCAATTAAATAGGACTCAACCCCAACTTTTTCTGCTAATTCCCGCAAACGGTTGCTGTTGGAACTATTTGGCGAACCAACTACCAACACCAAATCACACGCTTGCGCGAGCGCACGCACCGCATCCTGGCGATTTTGCGTGGCGTAGCAAATATCATCGTGCCGGGGCCCGTGGAGTGCTGGAAACCGCTTGCGCAACGCGTCAATAATGTCACGGGTTTCATCCACGCTTAGCGTGGTTTGGGTCGTGTAGGCTAGCTCATTCGGCTGCGAGGGCATGATTGCATTTGCCTCGGCAACCGAGTCAATCAGATAAATTCGGCCTTTAGCATTGACGCAGTCCCATTGCCCCAAGGTTCCTTCCACTTCTGGATGGCCATGATGCCCGATCAGCACGACGTCTTTTCCGGCCTTGCACAAACGCGCCACTTCCATATGAACTTTGGTAACCAAAGGGCAAGTCGCGTCAAAAATCCGCAAACCGCGCCGTGCCGCTTCGCCGCGTACCGCTTGTGAAACGCCATGCGCTGAAAAAATAACGGTTTGATCGGCGGGCACTTCTTCGAGTTCATCCACAAACACCGCTCCGCGCGTACGAAGCTTTTCCACCACAAATCGGTTGTGTACGACTTCATGGCGCACATAGATTGGCGCACCGAACAGATCTAGCGCACGTTCTACGATATCGATTGCGCGATCCACACCCGCACAAAACCCCCGTGGGTTGGCTAGAACGATGTCCATAAATTAAAACTCAAACGCAGTTGATTAATGATTAAGGGTAGCAAGTTCAGCGCACTTGAGGCACAAAAGCGATCTGGCGAATGTCAGGCATTCATGGACAGCCCGCACACCTAAACCCTATGCCAGCGCGTCAGCCATAATAAAAACTGGGTTGTCAGCAAACTCGCGAAATTGCGCGCTAATTTTTTGCATGATTGGACCTTCCAAATCGACGATTAGGCCCTCGATGCTGTTGATTTCGATGACTTCAATGTACTGGTACGGCGCTGCGGCACCTGAGCCCATCAAACCGTTACTACGTAATATTTTGCAGTTGTCAACACTTTTAAGACTGTTAACGCTCGGCAAATCGCTGGTGGTTGCCCACGCCTCATAATCCGCGTGGCTTTTACTAGTCTTTAAATTGAACAGAACGATCAAATGCGACATCAGGTAACTCAATTGAGTGAATTGCGACGTGACGCATGATAGGACATAGGCGTGCCAAAGGCAGACCCAAGAATTACCGCAATCTTCGTAACAAAATGATACGGAAATGCAATATGACCCAAAAAAGCCTGAATTGCTGCACCTGCACATCACTGGTTTGCGACACAAACTAGACACACAAATCAGCCCTTTCAGGCTATATTTGCGCGCTTAGCTTTTTCTGGACACGAGCAGTTGCACATGCCCAGTTCTGCCGATCCAATGTCCCGCTCAATCAGCCAACCGTCTTCAACAGGTACTTGCGTATGCTTGAACAGTATTTCCCAATTGCAGTGTTTTTGATTGTAGGTTTTGGCCTAGGTGTCGTGTTGATGACAGCGGGATCAATACTCGGGCCTTCGCGACCGGGGTTTGAGAAAAACTCACCCTATGAATGCGGTTTTGAAGCTTTTGACGACGCGCGAATGCGTTTTGATGTGCGCTATTACCTGTTGGCAATCTTATTTATTGTGTTTGATTTAGAAGTCGCGTTTCTTGTGCCCTGGGCGGTCGTGCTTGACGATCTTGGCACGCGTGGTTTAGCGGTGATGGCGACGTTTTTAACGATATTGGTCTTAGGCTTCGCCTATGTTTGGAAGAAAGGAGCC
>JAYVAQ010000508.1:0-6428 GCA_043750875.1 Rhodanobacteraceae bacterium | reverse complement strand
ACTCGGCGTTGTTGCCGGACTAACAACGATGTTGATCGTGCTAGAACTCGTGCCACCTGCTTCGTCACGCACCGCTAAAGTCACTGGGTAAATGCCTGGGCGGGTATAGCTGGCGCTGAAGTTCACCGTGCCACCGACGCCGCTGCCCACACCACTGTTATCACCGCTGGACCAGGAATACTTGGTGATGATGCCATCGCTGTCGGTTGCACTTAAGCCATCGAAATTCACCGTGAGTGGCGCCGTTCCAAAGGTCACATTTGCAGTCAACGCCGGCACCGGCAATGCGTTGCTGGTAATGCCCAACAAGGTGCGATCAAAAAAGCCCTTGAGTAAGCCGTGCACCTCTTGCGAATCGATCACGCCACTGCCGTGTCCGGCGCCTAGCACCGGCCAAAACGTCGCGGTTCGCCCGCTACCCAGCAGGGCGGCATTAAAGCGCTCGCTTTGATTGAAATTTACCGAGCGATCCATCGTGCCGTGGGTAATCCAAAACGGCGGTAGTGCTGGAATTAGCGGGTTGGGGCGGACAAAAATAAGCGGGTTTGCGGTCGCTGTTTTTTCCGGGACGGTTTGAATCGGAAAACCAATCAGCATGCTTTCTGGGGAACCGCTGGCGTTGTGATCAGGCACATCGGGTGTTGGGTAATGATCCATCACTAGCAAATCCGTCGGCGGATAAAATGGCGCAGCGGCCTGCACGACATCACTTTGCGTCAAGTTACCGCTCGCAGCGCCCACCAAGTCAATCGTTTCCGCACCAATACGCGCGCTGCTGCGGGCACCGGATGCGCCGACGTACGCTGCCATATGGCCACCGCTACTGGTGCCGGTGACGGCAATGCGGCTGGCGTCAAAGCCATACGCTGCAGCATTTGCGCGCACCCAGCGCACGGCGGCTTTGGCATCCTGTATTTGCGCCGGCCATTTGGCGAAGCTGCTACTGACGTAATTGGCGCTGACTACGGCGTAGCCGTGTGCGGTCAGATTGGTGAATAGCGGTGCAATGTTGCCCTCGTTTTGCGACGTCCAGCCGCCGCCTGGGTAATAAATAACCACCGGCCACGGGCCACTGCCAGAGCTTGGGCGATACACATTGAGCTTGGTTTCCCGCACGTTTCCTGCCACGTTGCGGCTAGCAAACACGATGCCGCTGGTCACCATCGGCATGGCGTTATCGTTGTCATTGATTAATATGCCGATCCCGCCGGCGGCAGCAATGTAGCTGGCACTGGGCGCAATGCGTGCGGCAAAGGTTTCTGATCCCTCAACGACACTGTCGTCTATCGGTGCAATGTTGAGCGCCATTGCCGCTTGTCCGGCGGGAATGCTAACAACGCTTGGCACCGTAGTGATATCCACGCCGTTCGCCGCCGCACCGCTAAACACTAGATTGACGCTCAACGCATCCGTGGTGGCGCCGCTGCGGGTAATCGTCACATTGCCGCTGTTGGCAACACTTGAACTCTCTGCGGCTAAGCTATCGGTCGAACTGAGTGTCACGGTGGCTGCACCGGCCACGGTGTCATTGTCTAAAATGTTGACTGAGGCCACGCTGATACTGCCCAAGCTATAGCTGGCATTCGCACTCAGGCTCAGCGTTACGTTTTCGCTTGGCTCGACTAGCAAATCATCGATCGGTGCCACCGCAATAGCTACGCTCGCCAGCCCGGCAGGAATAGTGATTTGAGTAGCCAGTGCGGTGTAGTCAACGCCCGCTTGCGCGGCACCGCTGACGCTTAAAAATACGTCCAATGCTGCACCCGTCGCGCCCGTGCGTGTGATCGTAAATTGCCCCGGCGTGGCCGGCTCAGCGGCGCTACTGAGGGTATCGCTGACACTCACCACCGCTAGCGCCGGTGCATCATCATCCAAAATGCTAACGCTTGCCATGGTTGGCGCGCCTAAGTTGTAGCTGGCGCTACTGGCGAGCGTTAGCGTCACCAATTCAGTGCTTTCAAGTTCGGTATCGTTGAGGGCAGCAACCGCAATTGTAGTGCTGCTTTGCCCGGCTGGAATGCTGACGCTGGTGCCGAACGCAGTAAAATCACTGCCTAGGCCAGCGGTGCCTGACACACTGAAGTTCACGCTTAACGCCGTACTGAGATCGCCCGTCCTGCTGATGCTAAATTCACCCGTGTCGCCACCCTCGGTAGCGGTCGCATCGCTCGCAGATATTGCTACGGAAGCTAACGTTATGGCGCCGAGCGGTTTGACCATGGTCAGATACATGCTACTTGACGTCGCGCTACCCGTGCCACCACAAACCACGACCGCATTGGCGGCAAAGTCTTTTTTAAACAGCGTGTAACGTGGCGCATTAGCGTTTAAATTTCCGGCGGTAATCACCATCTGCTCGCCGGTATTGGTCCAGCTGGCAAGCCAACCCGGGCGCGGCATAATACTGTCTGGGTGCGCGATGTAGACGCTGGCGTCAGCGGTAATGCGAAAGCTGAAAATCGGGTCACTGGTGTAGGGGAAGTAATTTTTACCGGCCACAATCGGGCGGATCCAGTCTAGCCCTGCCACACTTGCCGGTGGTGGTGCCATGACGAACACTTTGACTAAGCTGCCCGCCTGATCGGCCTCTTTTAGATTGGCATTGATCTTCCAACCGGTGCCGCTACTGGTGTCGTTGTTGAGCGGGTCAAAAATCGTCAGGTCGGCAATAATTCCGCTGGGTGTTAGTACCGGCTGGGCCGGAATATTGTAGGGTGGAACGAAGTGATAGCCCGCCCACAAGCCAGCGATGGTTTGGTTTGGAAACCACGCCGCTTTCGCTTTGTCGCCGCTAAAGCTCGCAAAATTTGCAATGGCTTTGGTTTTTACATCGCCCAACCAGCCACTGGATTCAATCAGCGCATTGAGGATTGGCGGCGCGCTACCAGTGCCTGCGCTGGCCGGCAGGCGCTGGTCGAGGATATTGGCAAGCCAAGGAAAAATAAGCGTGGTCAATGCGGTATTGTTATCCCCGTGATTGCCATCATTGTGAATAAAAAATGTCCACAGGGCGCTGCGCGCGCGGCCGAATTCCAGTAAACCTTGCAATACCACCGGGCTGACAAAGCCATCGTTATTATCAAAGTTGTGGATCATCGGAATGCCATAGGCACCACTGAAATCCAGGGTGGGCACGTCGCCGTTCTCCCCCGATCGGTTCGCGTTAAAACCGGTATTGCCTTGCGCAAACATCACACCATGCAGTCCAAGCACCGCAATCGCACGGTTCGGGTTGCCAATGGCGAGCGCGGCGGCGGCCGATGCGCCCGCGGAATTGCCAACGCTAACAAAGGCGGCATTGGCGATTTCAGGGTGGCCCGACGCGCTTGCAATGCCGGGCAAGTCGGTCAACAACTGCGCATAGCCAACACGCTGTGCAAGCGCGAAATCCCGCCAAATTTGACTCGTGCCCGCGCTCAGTGGCGGGCCACCAATGACCATCGCGCGAATGTTGCTAACGCCGGGTGGCAGGTAATAGTTTTGGGCGTTCGCAAATGTGGCTACGAATAGTATGAGTAGCCCTAACCAGTGCGGCGTTGGTGCCAAGCTGAAGTCTAAGAGTCGGTGCAATAAACACCATTTAGTTTTCTTCATCACTAAGGGCTCTGAATACCTCGATCGGTTTTGTAGTTTGGCGCGTCCTAGGGGCATTCCGGTCATCATCTATGTTTCGTTTATTAGATCGCTAAGCTATATTAATTTGCGGGTTAACTCTACGTGAAGTAGTTTGCGCCGCTACAAACCACATTAGCTTTTGCGAATCGAATTGTGCGCGCCTAGTCGCTGGCTCGTCATCGCCATTGGCATTCCCATCGGGCGTAGGCGCGCTAGCGCACAGATTGTTTCGCGCAGTAGGTGCACGTTTATTGGCTTAGGCGCAAGCCAGTCAAGTGGGGCGATGCTAATGGCCGATCCTAGTGTCAGCGATGCACAAGCCGTCGCTAAAGAATTCGATGCCAATATCGAGACCGGCTTAACCGTACAACAAGCATCCGATCGCTTAGCTGCAAACGGGGCGAATGCGCTGCGCGCCGCGCCACGCTCGCCGGCTTGGCGGCGGCTATTGCGGCAGTTTCAAGATCCGCTGATTTATTTATTGTTTGGTGCGATTTTAATCGCCTCGTTGGCGTGGGTAATTGAGGGATTCGCAGGTTGGCCGGTGGATGCGATGGTGATTACCGCCATCGTTTTGCTCAATGGTGGTCTAGGCTTTGCTGAAGAGGCTAAAGCGCAGAACGCGGTCGCCGCACTTGCGCGCATGACCGAGGCGAACTCAAGCGTGCTACGCAACGGCGCGGTAAAGCAGGTGCCGAGCGCAGAATTGGTGCGCGGCGACGTATTGGTATTGGCTGAAGGCGATGCCGTTGGTGCCGATGCGCGGCTATTTCAGGCCGCGAATTTAGGCGTGCAGGAAGCTTCGCTGACCGGTGAAAGTGCGGCAGTCGTGAAAGATCCGGCAACTTTGGCGCAAGCGGCAGCGTTGGGTGATCGGCTGAATATGGTTTTCAAAGGCACGGCCATTGCGCAAGGCACGGGCCGTGCGGTGATCACGGCGACCGGCATGGACACCGAGATGGGCCGCATCGCCGAACTGCTTGAGGCCACCGTCGATGCGCCTACGCCGCTGCAAAACGAGGTGGCGCGCCTGGGCCGCATGCTCGGGCTAGCGGTGGTTGTGATCGCGGTGGTCGTGGTCGCTAGCATCCTAATGATGTCGAGTATTCGCAGCATGAGCGATGTCATCCCGGTGCTCCTGCTCGGCGTCTCATTGGCGGTCGCTGCGGTGCCTGAGGGCCTGCCCGCTATTTTGTCGGTGGTGCTGGCACTTGGCGTGCAGCGTATGGCGAAGCATCAGGCGGTGGTGAAAAAGCTATCTTCGGTGGAGACATTGGGCTCGGCGACCGTAATTGCATCCGACAAAACTGGCACGCTGACCAAAGCGGAGATGACCATTGAGCGGGTCATCACCGCGTCCGGCAGCACGCATATTAGCGGCGTTGGTTATGCACCCGAAGGCCAAGTGGCAAGCGATGTTGCTGCAACTGGAACAGCGAATGCGGTGCCGAACGGTGTACCGAACGCTGCGACTAGTGCGACCTCTAACGACGCGCCTGGTGCGACCTCTAAGGACGCGCCTGGTGCTGCGCCAACCGGTGCTTTATTGCAAGAGCAAATCGTGGTGCTAAGCGGCGGCAGCCTCGCGGGCAATGCTTCTCTAGAAAAGGCCGCAGACGGCGAGTGGAGTATCCATGGCGACCCAACGGAGGCGGCGTTCTTAGTGGCCGAGCGCAAAATGGATGGCGATAGCATTCGAGAGCGGCGCGAACGCCGCTTTGAGCGCGTTGGCGAGATCCCGTTTACCTCAGAACGCAAACTCATGTCCACGATTGAGCGTGATCATGAACACCAGGACGAACTGGTTTTGATCACCAAGGGCGCACCTGACGTTCTATTGGGCCGTTGCGTCAGTGTGCGGGTGGGCATGGAAACAAAGCCCCTGGACGACACCCTGCGCGCCAAGCTGTTAGCGGATGTGGACAGCCTGACTGATGCGGCGCTGCGTACTTTGGCGGTGGCCTATCGTCCATTGGCAGCCGATGAAGCGAGCGATGCCACGCAGGCGAATGTCGCGCTGGAACGGGATCTGATCTTTGTTGGCACCGTGGGCATTATCGATCCGCCTCGACCTGAGGCGGCGGCGGCGATTGTTGAGGCGAAGCGTGCCGGGATACGCGTGATTATGATTACCGGTGATCACCCGCGTACTGCCGCGCGCATCGCGCAAGATTTAGGCATCGTGGTTGCAGGTTCGACGGCGCTGACCGGTGCGGAGCTCGAACTATTAGACAAGTCTGGTTTCGCCGATGCGGTTACCAAGACATCCGTGTTTGCGCGTGTGGCACCGGCACACAAGTTGCGTATTGTGCAGGCGTTGCAGGCCAGCGGTAATGTTGTGGCAATGACCGGCGATGGCGTCAATGATGCGCCAGCGCTGAAGGCCGCGGATATTGGCATTGCGATGGGGCAAACCGGCACCGAAGTGAGCAAAGAAGCGGCCAAGATGATTCTAGTCAACGATGACTTCGCCACCATCGTCGAGGCCGTGCGCGAAGGACGCCGCGTATTCGACAACATTCGCAAATTCCTGCGCTATCTATTGACCTCCAACATGGGCGAGGTGTTGACCGTGTTTTTAGGCGTCATCGGCGCGAGCGTGATCGGGCTAGACACCGCAAACAGCGGGAGTGACGGCGCACACGGTGCCGTGGTGTTGCCGATGTTGGCAACGCAGCTGCTTTGGATCAATTTGGTTACCGATGCCGCACCGGCGCTGGCGCTGGGTATTGATGCGCCAACGGATGATTTAATGGCGCGCAAGCCACGCAGGCCGGGTGAACGCTTAATAGATACCCGCATGTGGGTGGACG
>JAYVAQ010000507.1:0-5636 GCA_043750875.1 Rhodanobacteraceae bacterium | reverse complement strand
AGTTGTAGACCGTATCTTCCCCACGACTAATGCGGCCCAAAAATGCTACGGTTTTGTCCGAGAAATTGACCTTGCGCAATGCGGTACAAAATGCGGCGGTACCGCCCGCCTCGTCATTACTTCTCGCGAGGGCAACGCCCAGCGCGATCCAGCCATTAGCCCCGTCAGGGTTAAAAACAAGGGTATGGATCGCTGGGGGTAGCGCTGCCTTGCCGCGATTCAGCGCCGACTGCGCGAGGGAGAGATTCAAATGCGCGGTTGACTGGCCAAAGTGTGTCGTCAAAAACTGCTCACTTAAATCTATCGCCTTGGTCATTGCGCGCTCATCGCCAGTGGTTTTCGCAACGTTGATGAGCCGCTCCATCCCCTCATTGAACTTGCGCCGCGCCACGGCGGTATCTTTCGGCCATTCTCGGGCTGGACGTACCGTACGGAGCCTATCGCGCGCCACATCAAACGTTGCAGCGTCGCCAGATTTTGCAGCATCCAAAATCTGCTTAATGATGCCGAGCTGTTCGTCGAATCCAAATTTGTAGAGATCTTCGCGAGGCATCGGCGAATTCCCATTGGGCACCGAGATCGAAGCTGCGATGCTGTCTGCGGTGTCAGTCGACGTCGGGGGCGGAGGCGAGGGCAGGGGCTGGGGCGACGGCGGGGGCGGCAGCTCCGAACGCGTTGAGCTGTTTGGTGGTCTCGAGGCAGGCGGCTGGGTTGCCGTCGGCGCAGGCGACTTATTCGTAAGTGGACCCATGGGCGAGTGGGCGACCTGCGAAGCTGAGCCTTGCGACGTTTCGGATCGCTGCCACACGAAAAACCCTGCACCGCCCAATACCGCGACCGTCGCAAGTGCTGTGCCCCAAGCCGCGAAGCGCGACTTGGGCAAATTTGCTGCGGAGCCGGGCACGACTGCGCTGGGTTGTGGCGCCCTACTCACAGTCGGTGTAGCCGCATCGGCAACCGACTCAGTTGGGTCAGCTAACGCTTCGCCCTCTACCTCCAGAGCAGTCTTGAACGCCACATGTTTTGGATTCGCGTTCGACAACGCCTTGAAGCTTGGCGCGTCGCCCGCGACTTTTGGTGACTTGCCTAAGACTTGGGCGCGCAACGTACTAAGGTAGCCCTCTATGCCTGCCGTAAAGTCTGGGTATCCCGTCCACAACGGACGCTCCACCAGTCTGAACGACGGCTCACCGGAGTACAACGACAGTACTGCGCCTTGCCCGTGCGCTATGTGCTCGGGAATTGCGCACGCCTGCATCCGTCCATCGCGATACAGCGTCACCAGCGGCACCGCATCAGACTGCTTCAATGCGAATTCGCCACCTTTGCGGCCGATCAGCAAATTTACCTCTGAAATGTTGCGCAACGTGGGAAACGCAAGTGCAACGTCGTCAAGCGCTACGTACAGCCCTAGCGTGATTTTGTTCCGGTCGATCTCGCCTTTGGCGGGCAACTGCCTCCAGTGATCGACAGGCCAGCTAAATCCACCCTTGCGCCGAGCATCCTCGCCGCTCGTCAGGCCAATGGCCACAATTTCCTGCGCGTGAAAACTAGGTACAAAAGCTTTGGTCTTGTCGTCTTGCGCCAGATGGTGAACAATGAATCCATACCAGTAGCCCGAGGCGTCGATCGCCTTTCCACCCAACGGGTGCGACAACTCAATAATCAGCGACATATCGGGCTACTTCTTTGCTTTGCGTTGCTCGAACGAAATTGCATAGGTTTGTTTTGCCAGCGCCCCCAAAAGCGCATCAGTCATGGGCTTACGCCGCGATTGCATCAGCGCCATGAATACGTCAAGTTGAATCGTTTTGCCGTCCAGCAGGTCAACGCACTTTTCTTTGTCAATAGCAGCGCCACTACTTGCAGCCTGCTTCGCCCCCGTTGTGCTTGGCGCTGCGCAGTGATCTGAATCCACAGAAAACTTCTTGGCATCAATGGTCGTGCCGGACGCAGTCAATGGCACAGCATTGAGCTGAAACGGTCCTTTGCCAAACGATTTGTTGGTCAAAGTCCACTCCAACACGGGTTTAGCTGGATCAATCTTCGCCCCTGTGGGTTGCACCTGATAGTACGCATTGGGCTTGATCGCAAAACTCACGACGATGTTAATCAAGCCATCAAAAAGCGATTTGCCGTCTGCGCACTCCGCCTTGGCCTCAAGGCGCACTTCCTTGTCTTTGACATCTACGGCCAAGCAATCCGCCAATATTTGCTTCGAGCGACCCGACCCTTCGGCGGCTATTTGCTTGAACAAGAAGCTCGGTTTGGCATCAATCAACTGCGGCAACGAGTCGGGCAAACTATAGCTTGCGCTCAACCAGGCCTCGCCCATGGCTGGAATGGGTAGCCAGTGCTGCACAAAACCCTGTTCGCCCGAAAGGGCAGTAGCACCGCCCAGGGCATTGACCATGGCGCGAACCTTTGGCAACAGCTTCGCATCCCGTGCAAACCACATAAGCAATAAAGGCCGTCGATGTTGCGGCAGCTCATACCCCGTGTTTTTGCGCTTGGCATCCGGCTCGCTGATAGGGTAGTAACGCCCTGAAAACGGCGACGCGATCAGCGCGACGCCCGCGTAGGGC
The DNA here is from genome assembly GCA_043750875.1 of Rhodanobacteraceae bacterium. Lineage (GTDB taxonomy): Bacteria > Pseudomonadota > Gammaproteobacteria > Xanthomonadales > SZUA-5 > JANNYA01. Next base: position 3,051 of record JAYVAQ010000507.1, on the reverse strand, counting down.
ACGGCACCGTCGGCCTGCGCTATCGTCGCCCACGAAACATAATTTGCAACAAATTTTTCGCGATCCGTCGCCTCAAGCTGCCCGTCGGTGACCAGCACCATGGCTTGCGCGCTGGCCGTCGGCGACTTGGGGTCAAAGATCAGGGAAAGGTTTGAATCAACGCCGTTAAACGGCGCGCAGTTTTGCCCGGCCTTACTGCTTTTTTCGGCCAACACCTGCGCTTGACTTTGCAAACTTTCTGCGGCCTCGACCACATCGCGCGCCGCGACCGACGAATTTTTGACCGTCTGCTTTAAAAGCCAAATGCGATGGCCTGCCAGTGGGTCGCGTTGCGCAGCACTCACCTTCACCAACTCCAGCACTTTGCGTCCGTCATCTCCGGGCACTAGATAGCCACAGGCGCTTTCGGAGGCATCGAAGACGACGGCTAGGCCAGTGCGCTCGACCGCTACCGCCTTTCGGCTTGTTGGTGCCGATTGCGCCGCGCATTGCCAGCTCACCAGCACGGAAAACAGGGCGGCATTAACAATAGCAAACCCCCTGGTGCGTTTCGCCACGCTGATGAATGGGTATTTTCTCTTCACGCGAGTTGTCCCTTTAATGTCTGCTTAATCGCACCGCCAACATCTCTACCCTTAGCAGGAAACAAAGCAATCATGGATTTTGATTCGTCAAACCCATCAAACCACTGACGGTACATCGCCGTACGCTCGGCAAACGGCATCGGAAAAATAAACCACTCGGTTGCGTCAATTTGAATTGCAAAAAGCGTGGGGTTTAGGCTGTTTGCTACACCGTTGCCGTCCAGAAACCGACACCTGCTCAATCCCCGCGCTTCGACGAAAGCCTTCACTTGTTTGTCGTCGATGGCTGCCAGCAATCGATCGTACTCTCGCCCCGACGGCAATGGTGAGTTGCGGTCAACAAGCGCACGAAAGGCGAGAGTCAACGCGCCTTGAAAAGCTTCTAGGGTGAGAGATGGCGATCCGCCGGACGCGGGTTGACTGTGTGATGCTTGCGGCGATCGCGTGGCTGCGGGTGCGCTGGAGGCAGTGCTTTGCCTGCGCCGTTCGGACTCCAGATCGCTGATACGTTGTTCTAGGCTTGGTTGACTAGCCGAGAACGCTGCCTTCAACTGCTTCATTTCTCTCGCTAGCGCCTCGCATTTGTCGTCGAGGCCTTTGTTTTCGCTTGCGAATTCTTCCTTGATTGTTTTTACGTCGGCTTTGTGCTTGCGCAGTAATAAAAACATGCCTCCAGCGCCAATCAAAAGAAGCAAAGCAACGACAATCCATGCTAGAAATCCATCACCCGCCGACGGAGTTTTTGGCGGTTGAGGCACAGGTTCCCGGCCATCGGCTGCGAGTGTTGCGTCACCCCCGCTGGGAACAATTAGGCTCGCTTTGGGTGTCAACAAGGTGCCAGTTGAGCTGCCACGCGCGCTAGGCGTTACCTGCGGATCTGGTGGGGAGAAAGCCCTGCGATTGTGCTCGCATTGTTCTATATCCAGTAGCTTCGAATTTTTGATAAAGCAACCGCTGGATGCTTCAAGCTGAGGCCAAAGCTTCGCCTGTACATATACGTCTTTTACGCATTCACTTCTTTCGGTTTTTCTTCTGTCTGTTTTACAAACATCTACCTTGGCTGTGATATCCGAACCTGACGTTGCAGCACCTTGAGCAAGCGCCGACGACGCGCCGCCTAACAGCGCCGCAGCCGCGACGATATGGGCGATCAACCGCAAAACTCTCATATCCGCAACCCCTCAATGTTTTTCTCGAACGCCCGCGAAGCTATCTTCGGCAACACGATGCGCGCAAACGAGCTCGCTGTCTTCCCGTTACCCTCTAAGTAGTACTGTCCTAAAGCAATCATGCGCGCTTGCGGTGCGTTGTTAAAGATCGCATCAACCATCGAACTCTCATCCCAGTACTGAGACGTAAGTGGGAAGGTCTTTTTTAGCGCTACGAGATTTCGTGTGTCAACGCTCAACGTTCTGGCGCGAGAGGGGTCGCGCGCAATTTCATCGCGCTCCTCGCGTGAGCCCATCACAATTGTTTCAGTCGCCCTGCCATCGTTGGCAACGCAGGGATACCAAATAGCTACGCGCCCGTGGTTTTGTTTTTCTACTGCGGCGAGGAGTAAATCTGTTTGTGAAACATTGGCGTCACTCTCGTCAATGGCACCAATTAGCGCGCCTTGGATCAGCGCGAGCTTAGTGTCGCCGATCGAGGGTTTGTAAACAACCCGCTGCAGTATCTCGGGCGAGAGCATGCCTGCGTTTTTGACCTGCACCTTTATCGCCTCAAAGAACTCTGCCTCGTTCTTTCCGATAAAAGCGTCCGTTAAGCGAAAGCCATTCCCAAATAGATGAACGTTGATCTTGCCAGCTTTTGGAAATTTCGGTGAGGACGATACGGCCGCCAACAGGCCGAATACATATTCATAAAGCCCTTCAAAAAAGGCGCTGACTAGGCCCTCAGCGCTCGGTTGCTTAATGGTGTGATCCGCGCTTCTAATTTTTAGTTTCAGATGATCTAGTCGCCTCGCATCGCTGTCGCCAGGCTGGCCCAGGACTTTGCGCAACTGCGGCACGTCGATCAGCGCCGACAACAAGTCGTTGCCCGCATAGCGAATGCTGGACATAAATCCGAATGGCGCGCCAACCTCATTCATGCCCGGAACAATGATGCCAACGTCCGTGGTGCCGCCGCCCATGTCAATGGTTACACACACATCGTGCGCATTGGGATTGGCGGAAGCCAGTGCCGCGACGGTTTCTGACCGAGCCACCGCTCCCGGCATACGAGCGGTCACGCCGGTGCACGCAAAAACTGACGCCAACACTCGGTTGAGGTCATCGAAATAGCGCGCTTGATAGTTTGGCTCGAATGCGCCGGGATAAGTGGCGACCACTCGATTGACGTTAGTGATGTTCATGTGGCGCAGCGTGGCCATCCCTGCCACGAGAATTTGCTCCAAGTACACCGCTCGGTACGGAATATTTGATTCTTTGCCGATTGGCCACTTGAAGTCTTTGACGAGGCCACC
>JAYVAQ010000506.1:0-5639 GCA_043750875.1 Rhodanobacteraceae bacterium | reverse complement strand
GCGTACAGGCCGTGTTTGATTTCCATGCGCTCAGCCACTGCTTCGATGATCAAGTCGCAATCTTTCAACAGCTCAAGATGGTCGTCAAAATTTGCCGGTTGAATCTGTGCGGCAAGGGATTTGTGCCCCAATGGCGCAGGCGAAAGCTTGGTCAAGTTATCAATTGCTTTCGTGACGATGCCATTGCGGTCGCCCTCTTTTGCGGGCAAATCAAACAAAATCACCGGCACTTTGGCGTTGATTAGGTGCGCGGCGATCTGCGCGCCCATCACGCCCGCGCCCAGCACGGCGACTTTACGAACATGGAACTTAGTGGATAAGGACAAGGGACACCTCGGTCGTTCAAAAGGAAGCCGAAGCATACTCCATACGCCAGCGTATGGACATTGCCGCGACCAATAAATTGCCGACAAAATTTTGCCTGAATGAACAAGTTTGGCTTGAATGTTTTACTAGTAACGCATAGCTAACTTCACAAGCGCAGAAAACGCTATAAATGCCCGCTACACATTGCAAAATTATCTGTATGTCTAAAACAGTCCCGGGAACGCTTGTTGTGGCTGCCTATAACCCGGCGGCGGCGCGCAAAAAAAACTTACTCATGCTTGGCCTTTGGCTGGCTAGTTTGGCGGCAGTCTATATATATTGTAAAAATACAATGACTCCGGGCTATGCCCGTACCCAAAGCGAACTCGCGCAAGCGCGTGAAGAAATCGTACGATTAGGTGGCAACGCCGATGCGTTGAAAGCCGAAGTCGCTAAGTTTCAGCGGGGTGAACAAGTATCCAAAGAGGCTAATTCCGCGCTGCAAAATTCGATTGATCAACGTCAACAAGAAATAGCCACCTTACGCGCTGACCTTTCTTTTTTTCAACGCTTTGCGGGCGGCGGCAATGCGGAGGCCTTGGGCGTGCAGGACATCACGATCGAGCCCACAGACAACCCGCGCGTATTTAAATACGCCATTGCGGTGAGCCAAAACCTGAAGCGCGGGAAAATTGCGACCGGCAAGCTGCGTTTTAGTGTCAGCGGTATTTCGCAGGGTAAACCCAAGCGCTTGGAAATGGCGGAATTGCTGGGCGAGCAGGGTGCTACCGAGCTGAAATACGAATTCAAATATTTCCAGCTTTTTAACGGCACGTTGTATTTGCCAGAGGGCTTTGCCGCAGGGGCCATTCAAGCGCGCATGATTAATGACGATGGCGAGGCCGCAGACAAGGAAATCACCTGGGAAGCCGCGAAAAAGGCGGCTGGAGAGGTCATTGGTTAGGACAAAATAGAGTTGATTTATGCTAAATGTTGCTAAATAGTTCGGTGTATTTCACGTGAGCGCCTTGAAATCTGCATTTTTAGACGAATTTAGTAGAGGCTTAAACTTCGCATTCACAGTTAAAACCCGATGATTTGCTTGTGTTTTTGTATTTTTTACCCAAGGAGTGCTTTATGAATCGTACTAGCCCATTTCCTCCCTCGCCTGCATTGCCATTTGGTCAAAGCGCGCTAGCAACCAATAAAGTCTTACGTAACACCTACATGCTGCTTTCCATGACGCTGGTTTGCGGCGCGATTGCGGCTTACGCCGCTGCCGCAATGCAGGTCGGCGTGCTCAATTTCTGGCTGTATCTGGCCTTTGCGCTTGGTATGCCGATGTTGATCAACGCCACGCGAAATAGTGTTTGGGGCTTGGTTAGCTGCTTTGTCTACACCACTGGCCTTGGTTTTATTGCCGGGCCGATCATCAGCTTGTATGTCAGTACCATTGGGCCGCAGGTGCCGATTTATGCATTTGCTGCAACCGCCGTTATTTTTGGCGCACTAACTAGCTATGCGATGGTCAGCAAACGTGATTTCAGTTTTATGCGCGGCTTTTTATTGGCCAGCTCTATTGCCGTGCTCTTGGCCATCGTCGCCAACGCATTCATGCAAATATCTGTAGTAAGCCTGATTCTTTCGTCGGTACTGGTAGTGCTTTGCTCAGCGGGAATTTTGTACAGCACCAGCGCGGCAATTAATGGTGGCGAAGACAATTACGTCGTCTTGGCGGCAACAATTTACTCCGATTTGTGGGTAATGTTTATGAGCTTGATGAACATCATTGGCTTCGCCAGCCGCGACTAACCTAGCAACGCTTGCTCAGTTGTTGCGGGCGACTGAGTAATTCGCCAAAGCCACGAGCGCGTCGCGCTCGTGGCTTTCGGCTAGCACATCAAGTGCAGCAATCGCAGCCGCCGCATATTCGCGCGCTACTTCTAAACTGGCATCAATAGCGTCGGTGCTACGCAATATGCGAATGAGCTCGGGTAGCGCGTCGCGTTCGCCGTTTTTCAGGGCACGCTCAAGAATTGCGGCATCATCGCTGTCGGCACGTGCAGCCGCGAAAATAATTGGCAAAGTACTTTTGCCTTCGGCTAAATCATCACCAATGTTTTTACCAATTACTTCCGCATCACCGGTGTAGTCCAAAAGGTCGTCGGCAATTTGAAACGCGAAGCCTAGATTGAGGCCGAAATTCGCCAGCGCCATCTCAGTTTTTTGATCTGCACCCATGCACAAAGCGCCTAATCTACACGCGGCCTCAAATAACACCGCTGTTTTGCGTTTGATCACCTCGAAATACTGCGCTTGCGAAACTGCCGGGTCACGCTTATGAATGAGTTGCAGCACCTCACCTTCGGCAATCTCGTTGGTGGTATTGGCCAAGATATCCATAACGCGCATATCTTTCAAACGCACCATCATTTGGAACGCGCGTGAGTACAGGAAATCCCCGACCAGTACGCTGGCAGCGTTGCCCCACAGCGCATTCGCGGTCTTGCGATTACGCCGCTGATCGGATTCATCGACGACATCGTCATGTAGCAGCGTTGCGGTATGAATTAACTCCACAATTGCGGCCAACGCAGCTGAGTGCTCCAAATTTTGCGGCCCGGCACCTAGGGCACGTGCGGAAAGCAGTACCAACATCGGCCGCAAGCGCTTTCCGCCTGCAGCGATCAAATATTCGCCAATTTCGCCAATCAGCTCGACATCCGAGCTCAACTCGGCACGCAATACGTCATTTAAACGCTGCAAATCCGGCGCAAGCAACGTTTGCACAGCGGCGATTTGCGCGGCTAACGGTTGCTTAGTGAGTTTCGCACGGCTGAGTTGTTCGGCGAATATTTGCGCGTCAGGCACAAAGCCTGAGTGAGTAAGTGACGTCATCGGCGAAGTATAGCCAGCCAATTGTCGGCGGCAACTTGTATTTGCCAAACTTGTGCGATTCAAACTCATGTGGGATCTTGAAAACCGGACTTACGAAGCCTACGTCACCCCGGCGAACGCCGGGGTCCAGGGCTATTGCGTCGCGATGAATAAGACTTGTTGAGTAGTGAAAATTGCCCTTTTTGTTTGGCGGGGCCCTTCCATGGACCCCGGCGTTCGCCGGGGAGACGACAGGCGATTAGTAAGTTTTGAGTATGGATCAAAGAGAAACAACCACTTAGTGCATCAGTTTGACCTGCACCTCTTCTAATCCTGTGAACTCAGTAATGCGGCGGTACTTCCGATTTTGCTGAGCCGCCAGTGTTTCCGGTGCCCGTGTCCAGATTCAAAAATGCCTCGGCCAAGGTCTGTAATCGGCGCTCTAGCGTTAGAATTCGGAGTTCTTGGCTACTAATTTGCTGGTTGAGCACATCAATCAGCTCGTCTTGGAAGGATATTTTTATTTCAATTTCGTTGAGACGTGGGTCAGTCATGGCAGCAAAGTTGGGATTTGTCTCGGTGGTGCAGTGTACTCGTCGTGACTTCTGCCAACGCAAACTTCTGACCTATTGCATCTGACCCTCTGGACTGAGCACTCTTAATCCATGAGACTCAGCACAATGAAAACAAAAATATTACTCGGCGTAATCGCCGGCTTTAGCATTTCTGCTGCCCAGGCATTGGAACTTGGGCAGCTTTCCTTTAAAAGCTGCGAAATTGGCAAAGGCCTGAGCCTGATCAAGGCCGAATGCAGCTATTTGTCGGTGCCACAAAATTACGCGGAGCCTGCAGGGCGCGTACTCAAGCTGCATGTTGCATTGATCGCCTCAAGCGCACGCAAACCGCAACTAGATCCAGCGGTGTATTTAGCGGGTGGACCCGGGCAATCGGCGAGTGAAAGTTTTGGTCAAATTGCCGGTGGTTTTCGGGAAATTTTGAAAACTCGTCACGTACTGCTGATCGATCAACGCGGTACCGGCTTAAGCCATGCGCTTAAATGCAAGATGCCCGACGAAGTGATGTTGGTTACGCCTGACGAAGCCACCATGCGGAAAATGGTGCGCGATTGCTTGAGCGCGCAAGATGTCGACCCTCGATTTTTTACCACGACCGATGCCACCAAAGATTTGGAATCCTTGCGCGTAGCGATTGGTGCGCCGCAGCTCAATTTAGTCGGGTTTTCATACGGCACCCGCGTCGCGCAACAGTTTGCAATGCACTATCCAAAAAGCACACGCAGCCTGATCTTGGATGGCGTTGCGCCGAACCCGTTGATTCTTGGATCGGAGCACGCGCAAGCTTTGGATGAAGCGCTAGCGAAGCAGTTTGCCCGTTGCGCGACGGACATTGCCTGTTTCGAGCGCTTTGGCGACCCGGCAAAGACGCTGGCAGAATTGGTAGCTGATTTAACTGCGAACCCGCGCGAGGTCGAAATCAGTGATCCACTGACCGGCAAACTCAGCAAATTGCCGCTGGGAATTGGTGCGCTGCAGGGGATGGCGCGCTTTTATGCCTATGGCAGTGAGATGTCAGCGTTGGTGCCTTTATTAATGGACGAGGCAAAACACGGGCGGCCCCAAGCAATGTTGGCGCAAAGCGAAATGGTCGGCCAAGATTTGGGCGACGCAATGAGCCACGGTATGCAGCTTTCGGTCATGTGTAGTGAAGACAATGAGTTTTTAAAACCCGATCCGAGCAATGCGAAACACCTGCTGGGCAATGAAATGCAGGAAATGCTGCACGTCCAATGCCAGGAATGGCCAAAAGGCGCACGGCCAAAAGATTTCTTCGAGCCACTGACTGGCGCTGTCCCAACGCTGTTGATTTCCGGAGAGTTTGATCCAGTTACCCCAGCGCGTTATGGCGATGTGGTTTTAAAGGGTTTGTCAAACGCCCAGCACATTGTTGTGCCAGCGCAGGGCCATATCAATTTGGGGCGCGGCTGTATTCCGAAACTGGCGGCTGAGTTCATGACGGCTTTAACGCCAAAAAAACTTGACACCGAATGCGTGAAAAAAATACAGCCCGCACCCTTCTTTCTTGAATTTACTGGGCCTGCACCGTGATCGTTGTTGAGAACTTACACAAATCATTTGGCGACAAAAAAAATCGGGTGCATGCCGTCGCAGGCGTGAGTTTTACCGCTCCTGACGGTCAAATCACTGGGCTTTTAGGGCCAAACGGCGCAGGCAAAACCACGACCATGCGCATGCTCTATACCCTCATGGCACCCGACCAAGGCCGGGTAGTGGTGGATGGCTTTGATGCGGTGCGCCAAGCCACCGAAGTGCGCACGCGCTTGGGCGTTTTGCCGGACGCGCGGGGCTTATACAAGCGTTTGACCGCACGTGAAAACATTGAATATTTCGCGCGTCTTCAGGGTATTCCAGAATCTG
>JAYVAQ010000505.1:0-12431 GCA_043750875.1 Rhodanobacteraceae bacterium | reverse complement strand
GGCGCATTTGTGTGAACTTCGTCATTGCGAACGAAGTGAAGCAATCTCATCTCGCCCCGACTGACGGACGAGATTGCTTCGCTGCGCTCGCAATGACGAGGTTCATGGTTCCTCAATTGCGGCACCGGGGCTGAAAACTCGCAACGACGAATTCGAGTGCACTCGCGCGAATAATCGCCGCAGGTTTGAATCGAACTCACCCCAACCCGAAGCCAGAAAAACCTAGCCTCAGGCATTACACTCAACACACTTTCACGTTGAGCTAGCCGCCCCTATGAGCACGCCCGCAACCGCAATCGCTGAACCACTTTCCGCTGACCCCGTGAGCGCTGAATCGACTCCGATCCGCTTTGTCACTGCCGCCAGCCTTTTTGATGGCCACGATGCCGCCATCAACATCATGCGCCGCCTGATTCAATCGCAGGGTGCGGAAGTGATCCACTTAGGTCATAACCGCTCGGTTTCTGACGTCGTCAACGCCGCGATTCAAGAGGACGCCGATGGCATCGCGCTCAGCTCTTATCAGGGCGGGCACATGGAATATTTCAAATACATGGTCGATATGTTGGCAGAGCGGGGCATGGGCCATATTCGTGTGTTTGGCGGCGGTGGCGGCACCATTACGCCGGAAGAAATTGCCGGGCTGCACGCGGCGGGCGTAGAGCGCATTTATCACCCGAACGATGGCATGAGCATGGGTTTGGTCGCGATGATCGAAGATCTAATGACGCGCACCGCTAAGCACCGGCGCAAGACCGTGATGCCCGATTTGCTAGAGCGTGACGACCACGCCGCGATTGCCGGCATGCTGAGTGCCATTGAAGAGGGTGACTTGCACGGCAGCGATCTGGAAACCAAGCGAAAAGAATGGAAGCTGGCAGGTGCGAAAACGCCGGTGGTTGGCATTACCGGCACCGGTGGGGCAGGGAAGTCCTCGGTGGTCGATGAGCTGCTGAATCGCTTTTTGCAGCATTTTCCGCAGATGCGCATCGCAGTGTTAGCGGTAGACCCAACCCGTCGGCGCTCGGGCGGTGCGCTGCTGGGTGATCGCATTCGCATGAATTCCTTGCGCTCGGATCGGGTGTATATGCGCTCGATGGCGACCCGGCGTCAGCACCAAGCCACGAATATTGTGTTGGTGGACTGCATCGCCTGCTTAAAGGCGTTGAATTTTGATCTGGTGATCGTGGAAACCGCTGGCATCGGGCAAAGCGACTCGGCGATTGTAGATCTGGTCGATTTTCCGATGTATGTGATGACTTCGGATTACGGTGCGGCCTCGCAATTGGAAAAGATCGACATGATCGATTTTGCCGAACTGATTGTGTTGAATAAATACGATCGCCGTGGCGCGGAAGATGCGCTGCGCGATGTGCGTAAACAGTGGAAACGCAACCGCGTTGCGTTTCAAATGGACGACGCGCAAGTGCCGGTGTACCCAACGATTGCTAGCCAATTTAATGATCCGGGCGTGACCTGGATGTTTAGCAATTTGTGTAGGCTGATCGTGGAAAAGCTTGGCGATAAATTGAAGCTTGATGCTAGCAAGTGGCAGCCAAATGCCGATACGACCTTAAAAGAGCCGCGTGCGACGGTACTGATTCCGGGTGCGCGCGTGCGCTATCTGGCGGAAATTTCGGAAAGCGGACGGGCGCAGAATAAGTTAGCTGCCAAACAAAGTGAAATCGCGGCGCGGGCTCAGCATTATTATGAGGTGCTAAAAGATTTGGATTCGGCGAATTTACCTGAGGCATTGGCGCTGTATAGCGACAAGCTACTTTCAGAGGGCAATAACCAAGTCTTACGTCAGCGCTACAACGATGCCGTGCTTTCGTTATCGAACGAAGCGCTGCAGCTTTTGCGCGCCTGGCCCAAGCGCAAAGCCGGCGTTACCGATGAAGAATTTACCTATGAAGTGCGCGGCAAACAGATTAAAGGCGCGAACTACCGGGATTCCTTGAGCCATCAGAAAATTCCAAAAATTGCCGCACCGAATTACAAAAGCTGGGGCGAATTACTGACCTTTTTGATGAAGGAAAACCTGCCCGGCGCCTACCCCTACACCGCGGGCGTATATCCGTATCGGCGCGAAGGCGAAGACCCGACCCGCATGTTCGCGGGCGAAGGCCACCCAGAGCGCACAAATAGACGCTTCCACTATTTGAGCGTCGATGCCAAAGCCGCGCGCCTGTCGACCGCGTTTGACTCGGTCACGCTGTACGGGGAAGACCCAGCGATACGCCCGGATATCTACGGCAAAGTCGGCAATTCCGGCGTCAATATCGCGACGTTAGATGATATGAAAAAGCTGTATTCCGGCTTTGATCTGTGCGCGCCTGCAACCTCGGTGTCGATGACCATTAACGGCCCGGCACCGATGATCCTGGCGATGTTTATGAACACCGCGATAGACCAACAGGTTGAAAAATACCTACGCGCTGATGACACCCGCTGGCAAATCGCGCGCGCCAAGATCGACAAACTGCTGGAAGCCAAAGCGAAACCCTGCTATAGCGGCGCGCTGCCCGACGGCCATGACGGTTTGGGCTTAGGATTATTAGGAGTCAGTGGCGATCAAGTCGTCGACAGCGAAACCTACGCGCGCATTAAAACTGAAACCTTGAAATCGGTACGCGGCACGGTGCAGGCGGATATTTTGAAAGAAGATCAGGCGCAAAATACCTGCATCTTTAGCACCGAATTTGCGCTGCGCATGATGGGCGATATCCAGCAGTATTTTGTCGACAAAGACGTACGCAATTTCTATTCGGTGTCGATCAGCGGCTATCACATCGCCGAAGCCGGTGCCAACCCGATCAGTCAGCTGGCTTTTACGCTGTCAAACGGCTTTACCATCGTCGAATATTATTTGGCGCGCGGCATGTCTATTGATGATTTCGCGCCGAATTTGAGCTTTTTCTTTAGCAACGGTATGGATCCGGAATACACCGCGATTGGCCGCGTCGCCCGACGCATCTGGGCACGCGCGATGCGCGAACGTTACGGCGCCAGTGCCCGCAGTCAGATGATGAAATACCACCTCCAAACCAGCGGCCGCAGCCTGCACGCGCAGGAAATTCAGTTCAACGATATCCGCACCACACTGCAAGCGCTGTACGCGCTGTTTGATAACTGCAACAGCCTGCACACCAATGCCTTTGATGAAGCGATCACCACCCCCACCGAAGACAGCGTGCGTCGCGCGGTCGCGATCCAGCTGATTATCAACCGCGAGCTGGGCCTAAATTTCAATGAAAACCCGTGGCAGGGCAGCTTCGCGGTGGAATATCTAACCGATTTAGTCGAAGAAGCGGTTTACAAAGAATTCGAAGCGATCAGCGAACGCGGTGGCGTCTTGGGCGCGATGGACACCATGTATCAACGCGGCAAAATCCAAGAAGAATCAATGTATTACGAACACAAAAAGCACGACGGCAGCCTGCCGCTGATTGGCGTCAATACCTTCCTGCCGAAAAACCCCGAACTCAACACCACCATCGAGCTAATCCGTTCTACCGAAGCCGAAAAACGCGCCCAAATCGATAACGTCGCGCTCTTCCAAGCCGCGCGTAATGGTTTTGCTACGGCTGGGCTGAAATACCTACAGCAAATTGCGCGGGAGCGGGGGAATTTGTTTGAGGGTTTGATGGAGGCGGTGAAGACGCATTCGCTGGGGCAGATTAGTCACGCGCTGTATGAGGTTGGGGGGGAGTATCGGAGGAATATGTGAGGGGACACAAAATGACCAACGACGAATTGGGGAAAGCGTTACTTGACAAAAACAAGCAGGCAAATGAATTGTTTGGAAGTGCTGATATGAAAAGGGCATTGCGCGAAATTAATGAGGTAAATAAATTAGTTGGACCAAATGAGGTTCAAAAAGCATTGGCGGATCTTAATAAAACAATTGCAAGCTCGCGTGGATATACAGAGCTGCCTTCATATAAGAAACTTTTTGATCAGGCGCGCAGCGCGGTGGCTGAGTTAAATGAACAATTGTTAGAAATGCGTTATGCGCCCACGCAATTTATATCTCCTGCTAGCATCAGCGTCGAAGATGAAATAATAATATTGAAAACAAAATTGAAAGAAAAAGACGCAAAGATAGAAAGCCTAATCAAAGTTGGAAAATTATCTTCGGAGTATATTGGAAAACTGGAGCGTCGAAATAGCATCGGGTATTTACTCCAACGTGTTCACGAAAAAACATATCATTATTTAATACCTGAAATCAATGGAGCGATTGAGAAATCAGTTCCTAAGTCAACGAACGCGTTTCTGATCTCTCTCGATATTCGTGGATCTACCGACTTAATGTTGAATGCCAAAAGCGCTGATGAATTCGCGATTTTTCTGGACGTACTATCAAGTGAATTAGCCAATATAGTCAAAGAGCATTTTGGGATATTTGACAAATTTACTGGCGACGGTGCGCTTGCTTTTTTCCCAGACTATTTCAGTGGCGGTAGTGCGTCGCTAAATGTTTTGCTTGTTGCCGAGAAAGCACATGCTTTTTTTGAGGCGCATTACAAAGCTTTTCGTAACAGTTTCGACGTGTTGGTCGAAACGGGGCTAGGAATTGGGATCGACTACGGTGTAGTAAATATCCTCCGCCTATCAGATGGTCTTACTGCGGTTGGCAAACCAGTTGTGTATGCGTGTCGCTTTGGTGCCGCCGAAGCAGGAACGACGTTGGTGAATCAAGGCGCGTACAACAAAATGATTGCGGCAGATGCGGCCCTGGAATTTGACGAAGTTCCCACAAGCATCAAAAATCAGGAGCGCAAATTTCGAGCGTATAGACCGAAAAATTCGCCCCGCAGCGAACTTATTAAAGAACCGGAATGGTACTCAGCAAGTCCAACGCCGACCGAATAGATCGAAAAATGCCGCGACCAGTTCCCTCTCCCCGCCGACACCTTTCCTTACTGCCACAGATTTCCTACGGGGAGAGGGTTAGGGTGAGGGGCGATCAAATAAATCGCGACTGCTTGGATTGCCCCTCACCCCAGCCCTCTCCCCGTGCTAACGCTCTGATTCAATTGATAAATTATTGCGGGAAGAGGGAGCCCGTTGAGGCAACCGGCGGGTTGTTGCAAGCCCGAAAGACTTACAACCCGCAGCAATCAGTTCCCTCGCCCCGCCGACAGTTAGTTTCAGAACGAAATACGTCTTACGTGGAGAGGGTTAGGGTGAGGGGCAATCAAATAAATCACGCCAGCTTAGATTGCCCCTCACCCCAACCCTCTCCCCGTGCTAACGCTTTGATTCAATTGATAAATTCTGGCGGGGAGAGGGAGCCCGTTGCGGCAATATTGTGGGTATGGCCCAATGGCGCGCACTGAAGAACAAACTGCCTTCGCCCGCAAATTGCGTCGCAAGCAAACGCTTGCCGAACGCATACTTTGGATTTTGTTGCGTAACCGTGATTTAGCCCACTACAAGTTTCGCCGCCAGCAACCGATTGGTGCGTACTTCGCTGACTTCGTTTGTGCGCGCCATAAACTCGTCATCGAATGTGATGGCGTTACTCATAAAGGTCGTGAGCTTTTTGACGCGGCCCGGGATGCTTACATGATTAGCTGCGGGTATCGCATTTTGCGATATACCGATGAGCTTGTTCACGGCAATCCTGATTTGGTCGCAGCAGACATTTTAGCGGTCTTGCAAGCTTTAGGCACTAAAACCCAACGGGCCGATCACTTTTGAAGAGTTAGCAGTCAAAAGTTTGCGCAATCGTCGCCGCCGGGCAGTCAACCATGAAAACTTTGAAACCCTTATCCATAATTGCCTGCACTTTTTTCTTATCCGCGTGCGCACAAACCCCTGTCGCTGAGACTGCAGCGGCAGCGCCGCCAGCTAAAACAGTGCCGATTCCGGCCGAATTCAAAGCTTCAACGGTAGCCGCGCTGGTATTAGAAACGGGGCTTGCAGGTATGTTGGAGGGCGCTAAAGAGGCCGACACTGCCTTTATGCCACCGTTTTTTCGCTACTCGTTGCAAGTGCGGACGACCGGCAAAATTCGGCCCATTTCTTCGCCGCACCAAGAGATGGCAAACCACTACGCAATAACCCATAACGCTGGGCATTTTACGCAGCTGTTTACCCACGAAGTCGAAGTGAGTGAGGGCGGCAAGACGTTTTGGATTCTTTGGCAAAAATCTTTGATCACGCCGTTCGAGAAGGAAATGAATAATGGTGGCGCGATGAATTTACACGTGCTGTTGCTCGGTGCGCGTGGGAAGGAGGTGCTGTTTTTTGCTATTGGCTATAAGCAAACAGGGCCTTAACATCTGGAATCATAGCCAATATTTATTGCTCAACCACGCATCCTCAACCGCACTTCGAATAACCACAGTTCAAGCAGGTCGAGCAGCCATCCATCAGCACCAACGCTTTGGTAGAGCACTTATGGCAGACCGTCGCACTTGCCGGAAAACTGCCCGAGTCAGCGGATTCCGCAGTTGCTAAAGAAGCATCTTTCGCGAGCTTTGCATCGCGCGCTTCCACTTCAGCGCGCTTTTTCGCGATCAGCTCGCGCATTTCCGGGCTCAGATCGGTTTTGATCATGCCAATGCGCTTCATATGATCTTCGATCACCACGCCGAGTTCAGCGACAACTGATGGCATGTAAACGCCACCGGCCTTGTAATAGCCGCCGCGCGGATCGAAAACCGCTTTGAGTTCTTCGACCAAAAAGGTCACATCACCGCCCTTACGAAACACCGCGCTCATAATGCGCGTTAGCGCTACCGCCCACTGAAAGTGCTCCATATTTTTGGAGTTGATAAACACTTCAAACGGCCGGTGCTGTTCATGCGGCGTGCCTTCGTTGAGGATAATGTCATTGATCGTGACATACAGCGCATGCTCAAACAGCGGGCTTTTAATTTTATAAGTCGAGCCTTCCAAGCACTCCGGCCGCTCCAAACGCTCGTGCATCTGAATCACTTCGGCCATGGGCAACTCAGCCGGTAGCGCCTTGCTTGCGGGTTTGTCGTCTGGGCGCACGACGGAATAGCCCTTGATTTTCTTTGATATTTTTACGGCCATTGTGATTTCCTTTATCGACGCTTTTCGATAGAACTTAATTTTTGAGCGTTTAGCGCGTGCTAACTGCACGCAGTTCATTGCCATATTGATAGAGCGCGGGCAACTTTAGGCCATCGCTCAGTTTTGAAAGCTCAACCAAATGATTCAGCTGGATTTGCTCACCACCTGAATCAAGCAGCACAATGTGATCTAGCTTGTAAAGCTTGCCTAGCTCAATCAGCACTGGCAGTAAGTCTTCGCGGCGATAAATTTTGTTGCTGAACATAAACTTGTCCAGCCCGGTTGCGATCAATTCCGCACGCACTTTGCTACCAGCGGTTGGTGCAAATTTCCCACCCAACGCCGCCATTGCCGCTGATTCCGCTTGACGACGTGCCGTTTCAACTGCCGCGCGCTGCGCCTCGCCATCGCCGGTTGGGGTGCGGGTTTCGCTGGGCAAAACGCCCCCCGACGCCTGCACTTGCGCCTCTAGTTGCGCATCGGGTTTTGGTGCGTATTTTTCATTAAGCGCACGAATTTCAGCCTCATGCTCCGCTTTTGAGCGCGGGCTCATAATTGTTTCTGCATCAGCTACGCTCAGCAGCATCAGCATCAGGAAAATAAATGCAAAAGCCGAAAACATTTTTCTGGACATATGCGACTCCTTATTTTGCTCCGCAATTTATCGGCTACGCCGATTGCTTCGCTCCTTATTTTGCTCCGCAATTTATCGGCTACGTCGATTGCTTCGCTCCTTATTTTGCTCCGCAATTTATTGGCTACGCCGATTGCTTCGCTCCTTATTTTGCTCCGCAATTTATTGGCTACGCCGATTGCTTCGCTCCTTATTTTGCTCCGCAATTTACCGGCTACGCCGATTGCTTTGCTGCTTATTTTGCTCCGCAATTTACCTGCGGTACCGCGTTTGCTTCACTTCGAGTTAGGTGAACTTGCAAGCCTTAAAACTTACCGTAATAGCCTTCTTTAAGCGCATCAAACAAGTTGGCGGCAGTGTGCATTTCACCGTCATATTCGATTTGTTCGTTGCCCTTCACTTCCACGACTGAGCCGTCTTCTAATTCAAACCGGTAGGTGGTGTTTTCCAAATCATGCTCTTTCACCAATACGCCTTGAAAAGCGGCGGGGTTAAAGCGGAAAGTGGTGCAGCCCTTCAAGCCCTGCTTGTGCGCATAAAGATAGATGTCTTTAAAGTCTTCATAGGCGTAATCGGTGGGTACATTCGCGGTTTTGCTGATTGAGCTATCCACCCATTTTTGCGAAGCCGCTTGAATATCGACGTGGGATTTCGGACTGATGTCATCAGCGGCGACAAAGTAGTCCGGCAAGCGTTCGTCGGTTTTATCGCTAAAAGGCATGGCCTTGGCGTTGATCAATTCGCGATAAGCCAGCAGCTCAAAAGAATACACCTCGACTTTTTCTTTGCTTTTTTTACCTTCGCGAATGATGTTGCGCGAATAGTGGTGCGCAAAGCTGGGCTCAATCCCGTTGCTGGCGTTATTGCCAATCGACAAACTAATGGTGCCAGTCGGCGCGATCGAGCTATGGTGGGTAAAGCGCGCACCAACAACGGCCAGTTTATTGACCAAATCCGGCGCCACTTCAGCGATGCGCTGCATATAGCGGCTATAGCGCGCATGCAACACTTTGCCTTTGATCAAATCACCTAATTTGATGCCATCGCGCAACATTTCCGGCCGTTTACGCAGCATTTCGCCGGTGACGGCAAAATCTTCTTCCATAATCGGTGCTGGCCCCTTTTCTTGCGCCAAGCTTGCCGCCACTTCCCAACCCGCAATCGCCAATTCGCGACTAACGCTTTCCGTAAACGCCAACGATTCCGCCGAGCCGTAACGCATTTTCAGCATTGTCAACGTCGAGCCCAAACCCAAAAAACCCATGCCGTGTCGGCGCTTACGGATAATTTCCTCGCGCTGCTGCGGCAACGGCAGGCCATTCACCTCGACCACGTTATCCAACATGCGGGTGAAAATGCGCACCACTTCGCGATATTGCTCCCAATCGAATTCGGCGTTCGCGGTAAACGCGTTGCGGACAAATTTGGTCAAGTTCACCGAACCCAACAAACACGAACCATACGGCGGCAAAGGCTGCTCGCCGCATGGGTTGGTGGCTCTAATTGCTTCGCACCACCAGTTGTTATTCATTTCGTTGACGCGATCAATCAAGATAAAACCTGGCTCAGCAAAATCATAGGTCGAGGTCATAATCATGTCCCACAAACCCCGCGCCTTGACCTTGCCATAAACCCGACACGCCACCAGCCCATCGTCACGGCTGACATAGCCATCTGCCTGCGGCCATTCACGCCAGAGCACTTGCGCGCGATCATCAAGATTTAAATCTGCACTTTCTTTTAAGTTGATCGGGAACACCAATGGCCAATCGGTATCAAGCTCAACCGCTTTGATGAAGTCATCCGTGATTAACAGGCTCAAATTGAATTGGCGCAAACGGCCATCTTCGCGTTTGGCTTTTACGAATTCTTTGACATCCGGGTGGCTGACATCAAAAGTGCCCATTTGCGCACCGCGCCGTCCGCCAGCGGAGCTGACGGTAAAACACATCTTGTCATAGATGTCCATGAAGCTCAGCGGCCCGGACGTATGGGCACCGGCGCCGGAAACATAAGCACCGCGCGGGCGCAGCGTGGAGAATTCATAGCCAATGCCACAGCCGGCTTTGAGCGTTAACCCAGCCTCGTGCACTTTTTCCAGAATATCGTCCATGGAATCAACGATGGTGCCGCTAACGGTGCAATTGATCGTACTGGTCGCGGGCTTATGTGCCAACGCGCCGGCGTTTGAGGTCACGCGGCCCGCTGGAATTGCACCGTGCCGCAGTGCCCAGAAAAAGCGCTCTTGCCAATGCTTTTGTAATTCAGCTGTGATCTCTACTTCTGACAATGCTTTGGCCACGCGTCTAAACGTATCGTCAATTGAATGATCAACCGCGTCGCCGTTTTTGGCTTTGAGGCGATATTTTTTGTCCCAAATATCGTAGGAAGCCGGCTGCAAAGGGATTTCGTGCGCGACGTGGCGGGATACGGAGTCGGAAACTAACTCAAGACGTGCTGTATTCATGTGCTGCGGTTCCTCCCGGAACAAATTTAGAGCTTTGGTTTGCATGATTCGCTAAAGGCAGAACATTTTTTGATCGGCATAGCTAGTTTTGAACGGCAACTGGGCAAACTCATCCAGAAAATCAGGCAGGAATCAGCATTTGTTGACGCAATCAGTTGTAAATTAGGCGCTTGAACGCGCAAGTTAAAGAATAGTCTTAGGTACTACATTTAGCCGATAACTGCGCCACCCAACACAACATCTAGGGTTTTGCTAATTCTGAGCTGACAAAATCGCTGGGTCAAGACCTTGACTTTTCGCAGCAGCGCGCGATTCCAAGCAACTCCACGATTGTTATGAAAAATATTTTTTTCGCTTTCGTTCATAAAGGAATACCGCCTAACGCAGTGTTATATTGTACGGATTTGCCGAATGCCCTTAAATTTCGTGCAGACCACAATAAACAGTCCACGCCGCAAAAGCTGACACACAGCCCCAGAGAATGCTCAATAATTTATGACCGCCGTCGCAATCCAGCAACTTCAGTTCAGTTGGCCCGGAAATCCCTCATCCGACTCAACAAAGCCAATACTTGATATTGCGAATTTCACCGTGGCTAAAGGTGAAAAACTATTTTTGAAAGGCGCGAGTGGTAGCGGCAAAAGTACGCTCTTACAGTTAATTGCAGGCGTGCTGCAACCTTCGAAAGGTGAAATAGCGGTACTTGGTCAGCCTATTTCTGCGCTTTCTGCCGGTAAACGCGATCAGTTTCGCGCCGATCATCTTGGCTTCGTATTTCAGCTATTTAACCTACTTGGATTTCTAAACGTAGTCGATAACGTATTGCTGCCGTGCCGATTTTCGGGTGTGCGTGCGCAACGGGCGTTGACGCAAGGGACGAGCTTGGCGAACGCTGCGGAAAATTTGTTGACCATGCTTGGGCTACCAACGAATGTGCACCAGCAAGCCGTCAGTCGCTTAAGTGTCGGCCAACAGCAACGTGTGGCTTTGGCGCGCGCCCTGCTCGGCGCACCTGGCCTGATCATCTGTGATGAACCCACCAGCGCAATTGACGTCGAGCACCGTGAGCGCTTTATGCAACTTTTGCTGACGCAAGTAGAAAAGTCAGGGGCGGCGCTGTTGTTTGTCAGTCATGACCCCACGCTGGAACGCTTTTTTGATCGCACGGTGCATTTGCGCGAAATAAATCAAGCCCAGCCAATGGCTGAGGAAAATTTATGAACTTGCTGTTCTTGGCGCTCAAAAGCCTGCGAAATCGCTGGTTCAGCGCATTTTTGTGTGTGCTTACCATAGGCCTAAGCAGCGCGTTATTGTTGGCCGTTGAACATATACGCGCGAGTGCGCGTAGCAGCTTCCAGAGCACAGTAAGTGGCACCGATTTAATTGTGGGTGCGCGCACGGGTGCCGTGCCATTAATGCTTTACACCGTGTTTCACGTCGGGGAGGCCAGCAATAACGTCAGTTGGGCCAGCTATCAGCGCTACGCTAATTTGAGTTCTGTGCGTTGGACAATTCCCATATCACTCGGGGATTCCTACCAAGGCTATCGCGTGGTCGGAACCACAGATGCAATGTTTCAGCACTATCGCTTTGGTGCCAAACGCGCGCTGGAATTTGCGCAAGGCCACGCGTTTAGTAATGCCGATGCGCAAGCCGTGGTGGGTGCTTCGGTCGCGCAAAAACTTAAGCTCACTTTGGGCGCAACGCTTGCGGTTTCGCATGGCTTAGGCAACGTCGGTTTCATCAAGCATGAGCAAGCAAAGCAAACTTTGGTTGGCGTTTTGGCAGCAACCGGCACACCGATTGATCAATCTGTTTTCGTCAATCTAGCCGCAATTGAAAGTATGCATGAAGGCTTCGATGGCAGCGCCCGTTTAACGCCAAAGCGCGATCGTGCCCATACCGAGCACACCCACGATGCCCACGTTGGCGAACTTACAGAGGCACCAAAAGCAATCACCGCATTTTTTGTGGGCTTAAAAGTGCGGCCAATGGCATTGGCGCTACAGCGCAGAATAAATGACGACAAAGCTGAGCCACTACTGGCGATTTTGCCAAACGCTACGCTGCAACAGCTCTGGCAGCTGGTAGGTGTCGCCGAGCAGGCGCTCAGCCTGGTTTCGATTGCGGTCGTTATTACCGGCTTGTTAGGCATGATGATGGCGCTGATCGCAACCCTGGAGCAGCGCCGCCGGGAAATGGCGATTCTTCGCTCGGTGGGCGCGCGTGGGCATCAGATTTTTTCGCTGTTGCTGCTAGAAAGTACGACTTTGACCT
>JAYVAQ010000504.1:0-6404 GCA_043750875.1 Rhodanobacteraceae bacterium | reverse complement strand
CCCGGTACTCTCAAGCGCAATTTTTGGCTGTGGAGCACATGTGCGTCGTATCTTCATCGGGTTTTTTGCTTGCCTATTGCTCAGCTTTGATTGCGTGATGGCGCAGAGTGCGGATGCAATTACCCTGCAGGGATTTGATGCACATGCGTCAAGCACGCCGAGTTCGGCGACGGCTTGGGGCGGAACACGCAGTGATGCGCAGCCAACGCGTTCTGATCGTGTGGTGCATTATCAGATCAACGCGGAACTGGATCCAATAACCCATCGTGTCATGGGGCGGCAAACCTTGCGTTGGCGCAATCGATCGGATGTTGCGATTTCTACGGTGTATTTACATCTGTATTTGAATGCTTTTGCCAACGCTGATAGTACCTATATGCGTGAAACACGAATGAGCGCGCTGACTGAGCATGCATTAACAGGCAATGCTTCGCCGGATATCAAGCCTCCGTTGAAAGACGGCGAGTGGGGCGGGATTAAAGTAAGCCATATTCTGCAAGCGGGCGTGGGTGTGGTGCCAAAACAGCGTTTTGTCCAACCGGACGGTGGCCCAGCGACGGATCAAACGGTGTTGGCGCTGGATCTTGCGCAAGCGGTAGCGCCTGGTGCGGAATTGGAATTGAGTATGCGCTTTGAAAGCCAGTTGCCCCGCATGATCGCGCGCACTGGTTATTTCAAAACTTTCCATATGGTGGCGCAGTGGTTTCCAAAAATGGCGGTGTTAGAGCTGCCGGGTGAACGTGGTGCCACCTCGGTGCGTTGGAATGCGCATGAGTTTCATCAAAATAGTGAGTTTTATGCCGACTTTGGTAGTTTCGATGTACGCCTTAGCGTGCCGAAAACCTACAGTGTTGCGGCAACCGGCAATGAAATTGAATTCGCGGAGTCCGACGGCAAACGCCGCTATCGATTTAAACAAGACGACGTCATTGACTTTGCGTGGTGCACCGATTCCCGTTTTGCCGCGCCTTTGACCGGCACATTCAAGCGGCCCGGCAAAACCGATGTGGCGGTGAAGGTTTTTTACACGCCCGATTACGCCGCAAGTGCAGCGCCAGCTCTGGCCGCCACGCTCAAAGCCATGCGCTATGCCAACGACACACTCGGCGAATATCCCTTCGATACAGTCAGCGTGATTGTGCCGCCGCTCAATGCCGAAGCGGCGGGCGGCATGGAGTACCCAACCTTTTTTACGGTGGAAGGCTATCGCACAGTCGAGCCAGGTTCGTATGCCGCGGCGGCAATCGAATTTGTCGCCATCCACGAATTTACCCACAATTATTTTCAAAGTATTGTGGCCAGCAACGAATTTGAAGAACCATTTCTTGATGAAGGGATCAACCAATATTGGAATGATCGTTTACTGCGTGATGCGGGTGTAACAATGCCACTGCCCAATTTTTGGCAGAGTTTGGGATTTTCGGCGAATTTTGCGCGGTTCGAGTTGGCGCGTTGGGACGCGCAATTGGCAGATCCATTGGACGCGCTTGGGCAAAATGCCTGGGCGCGCTTTTCTGATGCCAGTTTTGGCAGCGTGTATTTTCGCGGCGCCACGATGTTGCGTGATTTGGAGGCGCGCTGGGGTGCTGCGGTGATGACTCAAGCGATGCGCACTTATTATCAACGCTGGAAATTTCGCCATCCAAGTACTGCGGATTTTGCGGCAGTGCTGAGTGAAGTCAGTGGCGACGCCGAGCACGTGCAGCGCGTTTTTGCGCAAAATGTTTATGCCAATGGCGTGATGGATGACCGCGTGAGCGCATTAACATCTATCGAACTTGCCGAAACAAACGCAAGTAAAGCCTCTGCCGCGCGCTTTGAAACCGTGGTGGTGGTACGCCATTTTGGTGTTAGCCTGCCACAAACGTTGCGCGTACGCTTTGCCGACGGCAGCGTGCAAAGCCAAGTCTGGCAAGGCCATGCGCGCCAAGCGGGGCTGCCATTGGACACTGCGCCGCGCTGGCATCGCTTACAGTTTTATAGCCGCACGCAAGCATTGTCGGCCGAACTTGATCCTGATCAGCGCTATTACCTAGATCAAAGTCAAATAGACAATACGCGACTTCTGGTGCCGGATTCGCGCGCCAGTTCGCGCTGGCTGCTTGAACTTACCAGCTCGCTTGAAAGCTTCTACGCACTGGTTTTAAGCCTATGAGCGATGCCGGCATTTTGCCAACAATCAAAACGCAGGCGGCGCGTGCCTTCGACTACCGATTATTGCTGTGTTGGCTGCTTGCAACCTTGCTTCCAACGCTGCTGGTTGCCTCGCCGCTTGGCGCGATTTTTAGCAAGGTGTTGGACTATTCTGTCGATTCAGCGGCTCTGGCACAGCGCTTAAATTTGGACGCAGTTTCCGCGTTGTTAGGCTCTTATTTGGAAAATACCGGCACGGTGCAAGCGAACTTAACGTTGGGATGGATTTGTGTTTTGCTGTCGGCGCCGCTGTTAACGGCAATGGCAGCGGCAATTTTTGCCGCGCCAGTGAAATTGCCTTTGCGCAGGCTATTGGCGGTGGCAGTGTTTGATTATGGCCGTTGGTTTTGGCTGCATCTGTGCGCATTTTTACTTTATTTGTTAGGATTTGGGTTCGCATTAGTCGTGGGCTTTAGTGCTGAACTTCGAGTTGAGGAGTACGTAGATGCAAATTCATTTTCTCAGATGCGCACTTTTAGTTGGCTACTGGCACTGCTGATGGCGCTCATGACGCATTTTTTTATTGAAATTGCGCGTGCAGAGATGCTGTTGGATACGCATTTGCGCTTTCCTCCGAGTGCATTTATTCGAGCGCTGGAGCGTGGAAAAATTTTGCGCCGCGTGGTTGGCTATTTAGTCGTCTGCCTGCTTGGCGCAGCAGTATTGTTGTTGTTGCTTATGCTGCGACAAAGCATGAGCGGTTCGGGCTGGATCTCAAGCGTTAGCACCGTTGTTTTGACCCAGTGCAGCGTGATTGCATTGGCGTGGCTGCGCACGACGCGATTGTTTGTGCTGGCTGCGTTGGGCGATCCGAACGTGGCCAGTAAACTGAGCCATTCGCGCCCGTGAACAAGCGGCCTTCCGATACCAATGAGGTGTCCGGCTTAATTCCGCCGACGACTGCGGACCCGCCGGTATCGCTAAGCGCTATAGATGAGATCACGGATGGCTCGCATCAAGGCACAGATGGCTTACGCCTGGGCAAAGACGTCGCGGGCCAGGACATCCGATGGCCAAGTGGCGCGGTGGACAGTTTTGATACCACCGGGCCTGCAATTTACGACACCTACTCTGGCGCCAGGCTACGTTCGTTAGCGGTTGACGCACAGTCTTTACCTGAGCAGCTTGGGCCGTGGCGTATATGCAATTTGGTCGGGCGCGGCGGCATGGGCGAGGTGTGGCGTGCTGAGCGCGGCGATGGCATGTTTGAAATGGTTGTCGCGATGAAGTTTTTGCGCAGCGATCGCCCGGATGTGTTGGAACGCTTCAAGTTTGAGCGGCGCGTACTTGCACAGCTAGATCATCCAAACATTGCGCGCCTGATCGACGGCGGTGTGACGCCAGATGGCTTGCCCTATCTGGTGACAGAATTTGTCGAAGGTGAGCAATTAGATCGTTGGTGCGAACACAAACGCCCTAAGTTGCGCGAGCGCCTGCGGCTGTTTTTACAGGTTTGCGACGCAGTTGCTTACGCGCACTCCGAATTGGTGGTGCATCGCGATATCAAGCCTGGAAACATCTTGATTGACGCAGACGATACCGCGCACTTGTTAGATTTTGGTATTGCCAAAGTAGTCAGCGGGCCGGGCTTGGACGAAGCGACCGACGAATCGCCACACACGCCGGAATATGCCGCGCCCGAGCAAGTTCAGGGCGGCGCGATTACCGTTAGAACCGACGTTTATGCGCTAGGTTTGTTGCTGTATTGGCTGCTGACTGGCGATCGGCCGCAAGCGCGCGGCGGGCCACTTGCCGAGCAAATCGAGCGCATTTTAGAACGCGTTCCGGCCCTGCCCAGCGCCGCTGTTTTGCCGTCGCAAAAGGCTATGGTTGGCAGCGCTGAGCTCAACGGCGATTTGGATTGCATCGTTTGCAAAGCCATCGAGAAAAATCCAGCGGATCGATTTGCTAGCGTTTTGGAAATGGCGAGCGATGTTCGCGCGTATCTATCTGGCCGCCCCATTGCGGCGCGCCACACCAGCAAGTGGGAACGTACCGGCGCATATCTACGTCGTAATGCGCAGTTGGTTGCCGCCGGCACGATTGCAGCGGCGCTTATTTTAACTGCCGGGGGTGTGGCGCTTTATCACGCGGGTAAGGCGGGTGAAAGCGGCGAGGCGATGCGGCGTCAACAAATTCAGGCGAATGCCCGCGAAAATGAAACGCTGGGCGCGCGCGCCTTTATTTCGGCATTGCTCAAAGACGTTGAATTACAGGGCGCCGCAGGCCCGGAAATCGCGCGCCGCGCGCACCGATATGCGGTCAGCACGTTGGCGAATTTCCCAGAACTGCAGGCGGGCGTGATTTGGGAGGTTGCAGGTGCATACGCCAATTTTGAGCTCTTCGCCGAGCGCGAATCGATGCTGCGGGAAAATTACGAGCGCAGGCGCGGGCAGGCACCAGTTGATGCTGAGGCGGCTGCAGCCTGCGCATTGGCGGCGCAGCGCGCGGAGTCTGGCCGCAGCGCCGATGCGCGCGTGCTGCTGGATGCTGCCGATCGCCTTTTGCTGGCCGCACCCGAGTCGTCCTTTTGGGCGCGGTTGGATTGCGCGCGCATTGGCGGCAGGGCGTTACGCTATCTAGGCGAATACGAGCGCGCCGAAACGCAAATAGCCAGAGCGGCGCAATTGATGCGCGGGCGCTACGGTGCGGGTGATCAAACGCCCGATAGCCAAGATCTGAAGCTCAGCGAGGTGCGTCATAGCCAATACGTTGATATGTTGAATGGCCTGGCAATCGCGCACATTCAAGCCGGGCACTTTCGCGCAGGCGAGGCGACCTTGATCGAGTTGGGAACGCTTTTACGCGCTCAGGGGCGCGAACAAAGTAATCAAATGGCGAATGTTTATGGCAATTTGGCCAGTGCACAACGCTCATTGGGCCGCTATGAAAGCGCGCGCAACAACTCGGATTTAGGTTTAGCGTTGCAGCGCAAGCGGGATCCGAATGGTTTGAATCCTTTGACAGTCTGTGTTCGCGCACAGTTGGCGCAGCTGTTAGGCGAGCCGAATGCGCAAGTCAGCACGCTAGTGATGCAGTGCAAAGAAATGATTAGCGCCGATGTAGCCGCACCGCAACTCTCGGCGCGGCAATGTTGGGCGGAATTGGCGGAAATTGCGGCATTGCGTGGCAACGATGAAGAACTTGCACGTGCCACCGAGGCGCTTTTGACGCTTAGCGCCAAACTCTCGCCAATCGAACGTGAACACGATGTGCCGATGCTGCGCTTGCTACTGGTGCAAGTGCAGCGGCAATTTACGCGAACCTCGATCATGCCGGATACACTGAGCAAGCTGCTGAACTTAGATTCGCAGCGCTACTCCAGCTTGATGCCGGTAAAAGCGGCAGCGTTGGCGCTAGCAGTGCGAGCCGCGCGCGCGCGCGGAGACAGCGCGCAGGCAAATCAGCTTAGCAGCACACTGAAGCAAGTCGTGGGCAATGAATACCCGGCTGAACACCCAATTTTCGTAGCGGATTCGGCGCCATAGAAATGTTCAAATCCGTTCCAAAAAACTTAGAAGCGCATCGCGCTGTGCTTCTGATGCGGTGCGGAATTGCTCCTTCGCCTGCTTAGCTTCGCCGCCGTGCCATAAGATCGCCTCGGCCAAGCCGCGTGCGCGGCCATCGTGCAGATAGTTATTGTGATCATTCACAACCGGCACCAAACCTAAGCCCCACAGCGG
Source organism: Rhodanobacteraceae bacterium (assembly GCA_043750875.1). Taxonomy (GTDB): domain Bacteria; phylum Pseudomonadota; class Gammaproteobacteria; order Xanthomonadales; family SZUA-5; genus JANNYA01. Next base: position 528 of record JAYVAQ010000504.1, on the reverse strand, counting down.
TGCCGTACGCCATTCCGAGCCCGACGCTTGGAAATCCGGCCTGCCATCTGCCAGCCCCGGACCCATGTCGTGCAAAAGTAAGTCGGAGTATGCCTGCAGCGTTTGCTTGCCTAGATTTGCGCGACTAGATTGAGTTGCGATACTCAGCGTTTCGCTATGGCATGCACTGCACTGGAAGTCGCGAAAAAGTACTTCACCTAACCTGCTTTGCACCGTACTTTTGCGTTGCTGTGGCACGCCAAGAGTTTGCACATATTGATTGAGCTTGTCGGCAAAAACCGCGGAGATCTCAGGCTCGCCGCCACTAATTGCGCTTAGGCACGCAGCTTGTTGCGGCATACAGTTTTGCTTGGGCGCAAATACCGAGGTGATGCCGATATCGCCGAGCGCCGCACCTAAATTTTGCTCGGCAAGTGTTGCGACGTTGGCCTTCCAGCCAAAACGGCCAATCGCTTTGGTGCCGATGGTGTTGGAATAAACACGATTAACCCGGCCAGAAATCCCATCCTTGTTAGCATCATTCGGGTC
>JAYVAQ010000503.1:0-4462 GCA_043750875.1 Rhodanobacteraceae bacterium | reverse complement strand
AAAATTTACGCGGCTGATTTGCTGCCGGCCAGTTTGCTTAGCGGCCCGCAGTTTGAAGTGGCACCGGAAATCGAGCTCAAAGGGCACGTCGCGGCATTTCAGGTAAAAAGCGATTACGGTCGCCTGGATGCAGATTCAGTCGAAATGCTGCAACAGCGCGTAGTGGAAATCAGCGCTTTGGCAGAGCTCGAAAGGCTGAGCGGCTTAAAGGTATTTGGCAAATCCGCACTGAACTCGGTCAAAGGCACCGGCAAAGCCGTCTATAACGTTTTTCGCGACCCGGCAGCGACTGCGCGTGCCATTCCCGAAGGAATCCGCAATAAGGTCAGTAACACCTGGGCAAAAATTAAGCTAAAAACCAAAGAGCTAGGTGATACCGCGCGCAGCAAAATCCGCGGCGATGGCGCACCGCCTGAGTTTAATGCGTTTTTGCCCGACCCACCGATGACACCAGAAAGAACTTGGGAAGACCGCGCCGAATCGCAAGGCACCAAGTTTGGCCTGAGCTATATTGGCTACAACCGCGCACGTCGCGAACTTACCCGCGAATTGGGCGTAGACCCATATACCAGCAACCCGCAAATTGAAGATCGTTTGGACGCTTTTGCCTGGAGCTATCTTGCTGGCAGTGCTGGCACCAGTTTGGTTGTAGGCGCGCTTACGGGTGGCGCTTCGGTGGTGCTGAGCAAATCCCGACAGATCAACCGATTGGTTTACGAGTTGCCACCGGAAGATGTGAAGAAGCGCAATGCTGACGAGTTGCAAAAAATTGGCATTGAAAGCGACACCGCGCGGAATTTTTTGCGTAATTCCAGTTTTACACCCACCTTACAAACCGCCGTTGTCGACGAAATCATCGTCAATTGGCAGGCCGACGGCTGGAAAGACTTACTGCGCTATTTGCGTTTTGTCGATTCTGAAATCGAAGCTCGATTTACCGTAAATGCGCTGCGCTTAGTCGCGACCTATTCCGAAAGTGACGACGGTTCTCAAAATAGAATGACATCCGTGTTTTTAGTGGGCGCCACCCCGGTGTTTACGCTCAGTGATGGCACTTTGCTGGTGCCAGCGCCGGTCGACTATGTTTATTACAACGACAAGTTCAAGGCATTTTTAGGTGAGCCACAGCTGCGCGGCAAAACCGTACACATAGCTATTGGCGGCAAGATTAGCCCAGAAGCCGAGCTCGCCATTGCCGCACGCGGCTGGACCGCAAGCAGTGGCGTTAGTTTTCAGGGTGCTGCTAATTACGCGCAGTAAGTGCGTAAAGGCTAGTGTTTTATGTCACCCCGGCGCACGCCGGGGTCCATGGATCGGTGATTCTAAAAAACTCAAATGTAACGTTACTGTTGGCTTTGAAGTCCCGCTTCGCAGGTCTCATGGATCCCGGCATCCGCCGGGATGACGCTGTGCAAGTTTCATCGGATAAAAATTGGGCGAAGCCCACTATGGTGGTAACTAAAAACTTACCTTGGCCAGATCAACAAGCGACCTAGTTTTCTAACGTCAAACCTACGATCAGCGGGTCATGATCGGATGAGCGAAACGGGGTGCGTCGGTACAGCAGCGCGCGCGTGGCGGCCTCAAGTTTTTTAGCGTCAGGATTCACTGTAGCGCCCGGTAGCGGCTCTCTGATATCGCTGTCGTATGCGAAGCCGGGATACTCTTCGGCATTGATATGCCATACCTCTACCGAGCGAATTTGCTTTTTAAGGCTCTCCGACGCCAGCGCGTGATCCAGGCTGCCTAACAGGCCGTCGTAGGAAAAACTAAAGTGCGGCGCTTCGTTGGAGCCTTCACCCAAATGGCGAAAGCCCTCTTCTTTCATCAACCGAATTGGGTCTTCCTTGGCGTAGGCGTTGAGATCGCCAATGACCAGTTGGTCTGGATCGCCGCTTTTGGTCGGGTCGGTTTTCAGCCACGCCAGCAGGGCGCGCGCGGCTTCTACGCGTTTGGCGTTGTAGCAGCCCTGGCCATCGCCGCGATCGGCGTTCGCCTCATCAACCTCGCCACAGCCCTTGGATTTAAAGTGGTTGACGACCACGGTGAAAATGCCACCGTTTTTGCCGTGCTGAAATGTTTGCGCCATTGGCACGCGATTAAAATTCTCGAACGGCGGATCGACTAAGGTCGCAGCAGCGCCCTTGAGCTGCACAATCCTGGCGCGATAGATAATCGCCACACGAATTGCATCACCACCCACTTTTGGCTCAGGCGGCGGCGCGATTTGGTAGCCTAAGCCGCTTTGGCGATTGAGCTCGGTCACGATTTCACTGAGCGCATTCAGTTTTTCATCGCCGTCATTTTCGACTTCCATAAGCCCGGCGATATCGGGCTTGATCGCCAAAATAGCGGCGATCAATTTGCCGCGTTGGCGCTGCGAGTCATCAAAGTTACTAGCGCCGCGCGCTGTTGGAAAGCCACCCTTTTTGCCGTCGCCATTGAACCAATTGAGCATGTTGAACGACGCAATTTTGAGTGCGCCACCCAACAACGGCGGTGCTTTCGGGCGTGGCGCTTGCTCGGCGACAGGCGCTTGCAATACATGAATGCGATATGCGCCAGCGCGTTCGTCCAACACGCCATGTACTTCGCCCAAGCGGGTGCCTAATCGATACGGGGCGTCGTTGTTTAACGCCACCGGCAACCACGCTATTTTGCCGGGAAATTGCGCCAAGCTGGCGTCATCTAACCAGATTCGGTTGCGGATATTTTCTTCGGAAAGTTTGCGTGCCTCTTCGCCAGGCGGGTACAGCTGGGTAGGCGCGAATTGTCGACCGTTTAAGCTCACTAACAATTCACCGGAACGCCGTAAACCATCGTTACGAATCACTGTTACCGGTAAGTCCAGATGTACTTGCATGCCTTCATAGCGTTCCCAGTCGCTGGCTACCAAGGGTGCTTGTTCGATATTTGCTTCGCTCGGCGGCTTGCCTTGGCCGCAAACACGAAATTCAGAAAGATTGCTCAAACTTGTTAGGGTTTTACCCATTCCGGTCATTGCGGGATCGCCAAGCTCGGTGACAGTGCCAGTAGCGCGGACAATGTCGCCGACTTTCGCGGTTTTCACCGCGTTTGTCGTCAAAAACAAACCTTCGCTGGTACTGGGCTCGCCATCGCGGTCTTCGCGTTCCTCCTGTACGAATAAGCCGCCCAGATCAGTAATCGGGGCAAAAGTTACCACCGCCTGCACGGTGACCACGCGGCCCAATAAACCGCTTTGCGCCTCGTTCCCCTGAATTTCACTAATGTGGGTCGCAACTGCACCACAACCGGTCAAGGGCACGGCAGGTTTGGCGGCGGCAATAGGCACACTAGGCGCAGGCTCGACTGGATCCGAACAGGCCAATAGCGGAATAAGTGCGGCGAAGATCAGCAGGCCGCGTGTGTAAAACGGTGGGAAGTTCATGTAGAGCCCTGTTCAGTGAAGTGACTGTAGCCACCGAAAGACAATCAGGCGCTACACCAACGTTCGTTATCGATAACTGCTGTTAGACAAAAATGCCGCCTTAGTACGGCTCAGGCGGCATCAAGAAATTCGCGCTCCGACAGATATTTGCTTACTTGAGCTGGGTAATCATCCACTTGACGGTCGCTTCCACCTGCGCATCATTTAATGATGGATTGCCGCCACGTGCGGGCATGATGCCAGCAGCGCCCTTGTAGCCTTCAATCGCATGTTTGACCAAAGTCGCTTCGCCTTGCGCGATACGCGGTGCCCAAACCGACTGCAGCATTAAAGGCGCACCACCCGCGCCACTGATGTGACAACTACCGCAAAGCTTTCCGTAAATAACCCCGCCGTCTAAGGTGCCTTCATAGGCAACCAGCAACGCTGCAGCTGCTGCCGCCGCCTTTTCTGCCGCAAGTTGCGCTGCCTGCCCGGTGGCACCTGCGAATACTGCGCCGACCGGCGCAATCCGCGCGCTTGAGGCTTCGAGGCTGGCTTGTGCACGCAAAGCGCCTGGCCCGCTTTTTGGGTCATCGTAGAACCGGTGATGCACGATCGCGGCATAAACCATTAGAACCACGGTGATCGCGACCAAAATCCCAATGATTTGCGAGAAGTGCTTTAAAAAGACGGCATCGGTCTTGGTCATCTGGTGTTGCTCCATAAGTCATAAGTTTGCTGGTGCGCAAGATAAATCATATTGCGCATAAATAGGGCGCGATTATCGCTGGGGGATTCCAAAGCAGCAACCTACGCTTACACTCTGGGCTGACTTTATTTGTAAAGGCTTAAGCTGTGACCCACTCAACGACCGATCTTCCAAAGACCAATCTTCCGGGCGCGACTGATTTGCATCAAGCCGACGCGCCGGTAAAGCCCTGGTCGATCGCTGCCGCACGGCAAACTTACAGCGTGCCGCATTGGTCAGAAGATTACTTTGACATCAACGACGCCGGGCAATTGATAGTGCGCCCCAAACGTGGTGCTGGTGCGGAAATCGCCTTGCCCGAG
>JAYVAQ010000502.1:0-8238 GCA_043750875.1 Rhodanobacteraceae bacterium | reverse complement strand
AGTGCCATTTTGAGTCTTACCTATTCATTTGTATGTTATGAACTGTTTTGAAGCAGTGTTGCGCGGTTTGAGGCTCAAGACTAGCAAAACGATTAAATCTTTTAAGGGATCTAATCAGCGCAGTAGAAATTCGGACTACGAAACTCGCCGACGCAGTATACACAAAGAATTTTGCTTTTGAACAGAATAATTTTCATTGTTAGGAAAATTATTCAGCTTTGCTTAGCGTCACGCAACCAACGCGCGGCTTCAACCGCGAAATAGCTCAGTATGGCATCTGCACCGGCGCGCTTAAATGCCAATAACGATTCCATCACCACTGCGCGCTCATCTAACCAGCCATTGAGCGCTGCAGCCTTGAGCATCGCGTATTCGCCGCTAACTTGGTAAATGGCTAAGGGCGCGCCAAATTTGTCTTTCGCACGCCGCAAAATGTCTAGATAAGGCATGCCGGGCTTGACCATGACAATGTCTGCGCCTTCTGCTAAATCTAGTTCGATCTCGCGCAACGCTTCATCACTATTTGCTGGGTCCATTTGATAGCTGTATTTGTTGGACTTGCCAAGCGCGCTGGCGGAGCCCACCGCATCACGAAACGGCCCGTAAAATGCGCTCGCATATTTGGCCGAGTACGCCATGATACGGGTATTGCGATAGTTCTCTGCTTCAAGGGCTTCGCGGATACTTCGTACGCGTCCGTCCATCATATCCGACGGTGCCACGATGTCGCAGCCTGCTTCGGCGTGGCTCAAGGCTTGGCGTACCAACACCGCATTTGTTTCGTCGTTCTCAACATAGCCCATGGCGTCGATCAAGCCGTCTTGACCATGGCTGGTGTAGGGATCCAGGGCGACATCGGTAATAACGCCTAAATCAGGCAAACTTACTTTTAGCGCACGCACGGTTTGTTGCACTAAGCCTTTGGGGTTGTAGGCCTCTGCTGCATCCAGGCTTTTTAAACTGTCGTCAATGACAGGAAACAGCGCGATCGCCGGAATGTTGAGTTCGTATGCTTCGGTGGCGCGCGCAATTAATACGTCCACACTCACGCGATCTACCCCCGGCATCGATGCTATGGGCTCGATCCGGTTTTTGCCAGGCAAGACAAACACTGGCCAGATTAAATCATCGCTAGTCAGGATGTTTTCGCGCATCAGGCGGCGGGAAAACACGTCTTTACGCATACGCCGCATGCGGGTAATGGGAAAGCTCATGATGCTTTAATTGGTGTTTTCGATACTGCTTTTTTTGTCGCTGGCTTTTTGGCGGGCGCATCGCCTGCGCCAGCCAAATAGGCAAGCACTTGCTCGGCGTGTCCTGCTGGGCTTACTTTTTCCCAAACCATTTCTATTTTTCCAGCGCCGTCAACCACAAATGTGGCACGCGCGATGCCCATGTATTTTTTTCCGTACATGCTCTTTTCGACCCAAACCCCCATACCTTCGATCAATATTTTGCTTGGGTCGCTAATGAGCGGAAAGTTGAGGCTGAATTTGGTAACAAATTTTTGGTGGGCAACATCGCTATCGGCACTTACGCCAAATATTTCGACGGATGTGGCGCTAAAAGCAGGCAAGTTATCGCGAAAACTACACGCTTCGGTCGTGCAGCCTGGCGTGTCATCTTTAGGATAAAAATACAACACGTAACGACGCCCTTTTAGGCTGGCGCTACTGACAGTTTTGCCGCCATTCGTGTTTAGGGAAAATTCTGGGACCTGATCGCCAATTTGAAGCATCGTTTTGCCTTTAAGATTTGTGGAGTTGAAAACTCTTTGCTGGATGTTTTGCCGAACTGCAAACTTCGTAGTGTTATTAAAGCCCAAGCAAAGCAAGCTCTAATTCTGTGAGCAGCTTGTCGGTAAGTTTTTTCCGCGTCTCCAGCGCGGCCAAATTTTCTTCCAATTGTGCGCGATTCGATGCCCCTAAAATAACGCTGGATACGTTTGGGTTGCGTAAACACCATGCGAGCGAAAGTTGCGCGAGAGAAATGCCAGCGGCATCAGCAATTTTATTTAGTCGCTCAATTTGACTGAATTTCTGCTCAGGACGCTCGCCGAGCGCAAATTTTTGTAGCCATTCCAACCCGGGCAAAGCAAAGCGATTGGTCTTTGCGAACGCTTCGCGAGTGCGGTACTTGCCGCTCAAAATGCCAGATGCGAGCGGTGACCAAATCGTAGTTCCCAATCCAATGTTTTCGTAAAGCGGCAAGTATTCGCGCTCGACCCGCTCGCGGTGCAGCAAATTGTATTGTGGCTGTTCCACTTGCGGGCCGATCAGATTGTGTTTGCTCGAATAGTCATGCGCCGCCATAATTTCTTTTGCCGACCATTCGGAGGTACCCCAATAGAGCACTTTGCCCGCGATGATTAGCTGGTGCATGGTCCAACAAATCTCGCTTACCGGGGTTTCTGGTTCGGGTCGATGGCAAAAATACATATCAAGATAGTCAACTTTGAGCCGGATCAATGCTTGGTTGCAGGCGTCGTGGATATGCTTACGACTTAGGCCTTTTTGCGTTGGTTTAGGGCTTTGCGCGCTACCGAAGTAGACTTTGGAGGATACGCACCAAGAATCACGTGGGTAGCCGAGCTCAGCAAAGGCTTGCCCCATCAATTCTTCCGCAGCGCCGTTCGAATACGACTCGGCATTGTCAAAAAAATTCACCCCGAAATCATAGGCACAGCTAATTAAGTCTTTGACTTCATTGGTTTTTAGCTGACTGCCAAAGGTAATCCATGCACCAAAAGACAACGCCGAAATTTTTAAGCCAGAGCGGCCAAGAGAGCGATATTCCATTTTGAGCCCTTGAAGTTGCAAAGCTGGGTATCTGTGAAAAGTCTGGTGACGTAGACGTAATAGACAGCATTGATCGAGTTTATTCGAACAAGGACTTGGAATTGGCGTTTTTGCCCAAATACAATGCTCAGCACGTAATGTTCGAGAATTATGGAACTAATCATTTATCTAGATGTCAGTGTAGTTCGCTGGCGCACGGAATCGCATGACTAGCCACACTATCTTTAGCAAAACTCAGGGTCAACAATACCGAGGAATACGATGTTTAATATCCCGAATTTTAGCTTTTAACTATCCGCTCACAACGATCCGCTATACTTGAGGGCTGTTTGCGCGACGCACTACTCACGCTTGAACGATACAAGGGAAACACACATGTTTAATACACAAATGGCTAATACTTTAAGAGCGGACCATTTTGGTTCTGGTTCAATGTCTACGGCGATGACTTGGCCGCGTCAGTCCATGGCTGGCCTACCGACATTTGCTAATTCGGCCATTGGCAGCCTTGACGCCTACATCGGTACCGTTAATGCCTATCCAATGTTGACGGTGGAGCACGAACAATGGCTGGCAACGCGTTTGCGCGATGACAATGATTTGGAATCAGCGCGTGAACTGATCATGGCGCATTTGCGTTTTGTAGTGCACGTGGCGCGCGGCTATGCGGGTTATGGCCTGGGTGTGGGCGATTTAATTCAAGAAGGCAACATTGGTCTGATGAAGGCGGTAAAGCGCTTTGATCCAACAGTCGGTGTGCGTTTAGTTAGTTTCGCGGTGCATTGGATCAAAGCGGAGATTCACGAATTCATCCTGAAAAACTGGCGCATTGTCAAAGTCGCAACCACGAAATCCCAGCGCAAATTGTTTTTTAACCTGCGCCGCATGAAAAAGCGCCTGGGTTGGATGAATGCGAAGGAAGTGCAGGTGGTCGCTGACGAGTTGGGCGTAGAAGCCGCAACCGTGCGCGAAATGGAAGCGCGCTTGAACGGCATGGATGTCGCCTTCGATGCGCCTGCGAATGATTCGGAAGATGCGCGGCCATCGCCGGTGGCGTTTTTGGTGGATCAGAATAACATCGACCCATTCGACACCTTTGAAAACGAGCAACTTGAATCCTCGAATCTGGACGTTTTGCACGAGGGCTTGGAAAAATTGGACGAGCGTAGCCGCGATATCGTGTCCCGTCGCTGGTTGGCGGAGCCGAAAGCGACTTTGCATGAACTCGCTGCGGAATACAGTGTGTCGGCGGAGCGTATTCGCCAAATCGAAGCCAACGCATTCAAAAAGATGCGCGCGCTATTCGTTTCTTAGACTGGCCTTCGTTTCTTTAAGCTAGCCCACGATGCCGCGTTACGCGTTGGCTGTCGAATATGACGGCACCGAGTACGACGGCTGGCAGTCTCAAGCCGTTGGCGTAACACTGCAGCAGAGTTTGCAAAAGGCGCTGAGCGTCGTTGCAAACTCTGCAATTGTTGTTAATTGCGCAGGGCGGACTGATGCCGGTGTGCATGCCAGTGGGCAAATAGTTCATTTTGATTCGCCGGTTGAGCGCAGCGCGCGTGCTTGGATGCTGGGCACCAACTCGAATTTGCCCGAGAGCATGGCGGTGCATTGGGCCGGTCAAGTCGCCGATGATTTTCACGCGCGCTACAGCGCGTTGGCCCGCGAATATTGCTATAGCTTACTGAATCGCCAAGCCCGGCCAGGTTTGGCTGCACGTACGCTGGCCTGGGAGCGCAAGCCGCTCGATGTCCCAGCGATGCAGGAAGCCGCGAATTCATTGCTCGGTCAGCAGGACTTCACCAGTTTTCGCACCGTCGCGTGCCAAGCCAAGCGCCCCTGGCGAAGGCTAGATCGACTGGATATAGAACGCGAAGGCAATGTGCTGAACTTCAGAGTGCAAGCCAACGCTTTTTTACACCACATGGTGCGCAATTTGGTCGGCAGTCTGCTTGTCGTCGGGCGCGGCGAGCAAAAGCCGGAATGGATTCGTGCGGTGCTGGCCGCAAAGGATCGTGCGCTTGCCGGTGCTACTGCGCCTGCGGGTGGCTTGGTATTTATTGGCCCGAAATACCCGGCGGCGGCTGGCTTGCCGCAGGCTTTTTGGGCGGCGCCGGAGTTAGAACTTTGGGATCCTGCGAGTGGTTGGCCCGAGGAATTTTCCCGCTAGCCTTACTCTTCCGGCAAAACCCGAATCAAGCCCGCTTGCGCGTTGGATCGGTTGCAGAAAATGCCTTTCGAAATGTTGTTGTGCCTGATAGATGAAAATCGTTAGATATTTCCCGCTAGATATTTCCAGCGAGAAATTTCTCGTTGGATTTTGTTTCTTATTTTTTCAATCTAATGTAATCGTGCATAGCCCTTTCAAACCGCGCTGCAGTCGGGCGAATCAACGGCCGGTAAAGTAAACGCAATAGCCAGCCCGGTAGCCATTGCCCGCGCTCTTCCAGCGCAACGCGCGCCCTTGGGTGCACCATGAATCGCAAGCCGAACGGTCTGTAGTTCGCACTACTGCGCCAGAATTCAATGCGACTTAGATGTTTCACGCATTTGTAGCCGTAGTGTGCGGGCGCGATCAGGCGCAGCGGTGCCCCGTGTTCAATACTCAAGGGCTCGCCATTTAAGCGATCCGCGAGCAGCACATTTGCAGCGAGCAAATCTTCCAGCGGCAAACTTGTGCGAGCGCCGTCTTGACCGCGCAAGACCACAAAGTTGGCATCCGGTTTTGCTCCGGTCAGCGGTACGATAATTTGCGCGTAAAAATCGGCAAAGCGATAGCCGCTCCACTGCAGATCGCCCCGCGTCCAGGTGGTGACGCAATGAAAGTCGCTGCTTTGTTCAACGCGCGGTAGCTGCTTTAGCTCCTCACACACATCTACTGGCGTCGCGATGTCGCCAATAATTTGGAGTTTGGCGTATTCCGTGATCGCCGGGAAACGCAGCGCAAATGGCGTTAAACCAAAGCGCGGAAAGTTTTGGATTTCGAATTGCCCCGGCGGCAACGCTACTTTGCCACTCATGACATCACCTTGCAGAACCAGAGCACAAACTAGCCTTCCTCTTCCTGCAAAACCCGAATCAGGCCCTCTTGCGCGGTGGATGCGACCAATACACCATCACGCGTGTAAATGCTGCCCCGCGATAGGCCGCGTGCGCCTTCGGCACTAGGGCTATCACAGGAATACAGAAGCCAATCGTCAATACGAAACGGTCGATGAAACCACATCGCATGATCCAGACTGGCCATTTGCACATTGGGCTGCAGGTAGGAAACGCCGTGTGGAAAAGTCGCCGTGCCCAATAAATGAAAATCGCTGGCATAGGCCAACATGCTTTGGTGCAAGCCTTCGTCATCGCCGATCTTGTCAACCAAGCGAAACCAAACATGCTGAAACGCCGGGCGTTTTGGCCGCTTCAACTCGTCACGTGGGTAGACATGGCGAAACTCGAAGGGCCCTTTTGAGCTTAGCCAGCGCTGCTGTTTGGCGCTGACTTTCTCCATTAATTGGGGGTCTATCGGTTCGGCTTCGGCCAAATCTTCTGGCGGTGGTACATCCGGCTTGCTGAGCTGGTGGCTCATGCCGGTTTCGCGCACTTGGAATGACGCCGCCAAACCAAATATCTGCTGGCCGTGCTGAATAGCGGTAACGCGGCGGGTGGAAAAGCTTTTGCCATCGCGCGAGCGATCCACCATGTAAATAATAGGCGCATCAATGTCACCCGCGCGCAAAAAATATGCGTGCAAAGAATGCACATGACGCTCAGGTGTAACCGTACGCTGACAGGCCGCTAACGCTTGACCGAGCACTTGGCCACCAAAAACATACTTGGTGCCAATGTCGCGGCTTTGCCCGCGAAATAGATCGGCTTCGAGCTGCTCCAGAGCCAATAAGTCAATCAATTCAAGCACTAATGGATGTTGGCTCACAAGTTTATCTCCAGGCGTATCTCGTCAAAATTGGTGGCGATTGGGTGGATTGATGCTTCCGGTTGCAGCTCGCGCGCAATCAATGTGGTGCGCATGCCGGCGCTGCGCGCGGCGTCTAACTCGGCTTCGATGTCAGATAAAAATAAGATCTCTGACGGCACCAAGCCAATCGCGCGCGCAATGGTGATGTAGGAATCGCGTTCGCGCTTGGCGCCACTGGTGGTGTCGAAATAGCCCCGAAAGTAAGGCGTTAAATTGCCCGCATCGGAGTGCGCGAAAAACAACTTTTGCGCGGCAATGGAGCCAGAGGAATACACAAATAGCAGCAAACCCGAGGCCGCCCAATGCTGCAAGCGCGCCGCCACTTCGGGGTAAACATGCGCGGTGAAAGCACCGGCCTGATAGCCCTGCTGCCAGATCATGCCCTGCAGCGCCTTGAGTGCGGTGTGCTTGCGATCTTCCCTAATCCAGCCCAAAAGGGCTTCTGTGATGGCGCTCAAATCGCTAGATCCCACAGCAATTTCCGCCGCCACCGCATCCAGCCAGGGTTTGACTTCGCTTGCCCCAGCGTGGTTGCGCACGAATTCTGGCAGGGCGTCCGCTGAAAACGGAAACAGCACCTGGTGGACAAAATGTATTGAGCTAGTAGTGCCCTCAATATCGGTCAAAATCGCGCGTAGGGTCATGGGTGGACTGCAAAATTTTCTAGCCTGCAACTATAGCAACTCCGGCGGTGGCGACGCGGCAAACAAATTTTGCAGAAATCCGGCGGTAGTGCTTCAAAAATCAAGCATCTCAATCACGCTGCACTTGCTATTATTTCGACCTCAGCCACACAACTTTGAGTAGTCGCCATGCATACCCACGTCAACCCGCTCAAACCCTTGGCCGCCTTATCCCTGTTGTTGCTGTTGGCGGCCGCACCGCTGCAACAGGCGCATGGCCTTGGCGAGGGGAAAGTAAGCGGCGCACCAGCCGGAGGTGGAACGTTGCGCGACGAGTCCGATGAAGACGGGCAAGCTGCTGAAGACGCACCGCAGAACCAGGACGACGCCGACGGCGACCCGTCAGCCGAAGCGCCCGACGAGGCTGAGCCCGAGGCGGCAAGCGATGAAAGCAGTGAAGCCACCGACGAAAGCGAAGAATCTGCTGATCAAAGCGAAGATTCGACCGACGACGTAGATTCCGAAGACGAAGATTCTGAGGACGAAGATTCTGAGGACAAGGACGAGTAACGTATTTCTTAGTGGTGTGGTTGTTGGGCAATAGATCGCTGTTGAGAAGTAACTGCGTGCTAGTCGGGGTCACCTCAAAAAACGGAAAATAAAGCACGTTAAGGATTACCGGAGGCCGGAATCCAGCGATAAAGCGTAGGAACGGACACGCCGAGGTTCTTGGCCACGTCCTTGAGGGGAATGCCACTGACCAGCAATTTCTTGGCCGATTCGATCTTGCTTTCGGTCATCTTGAGCTTGCGACCACCCTTACGGCCAAGTTTGCGGGCGACTT
>JAYVAQ010000501.1:0-11117 GCA_043750875.1 Rhodanobacteraceae bacterium | reverse complement strand
GCGTGGTCTTATCCTCGAACTGATATTGACCGGGCTGGTCAGCCGCGCCCATCGATAAAAAAACATAAGCTTCGCGCCCGCGTGCCCAATTGCTATTACTTTGTTCAACATCCCGCCGTGGCGCACGCAGCATTAGGCCGGCAAGCGAATATTCCGTTTCAACCGCACCGCCATTGGTGCTGCCGGGTGCACCGGTGCCGCTGGCGTTGCGCGGATACACCAAGGTGGTGGCGATCAAATCGCCGCTAAGCTCTTTGTAGCTCAACTCGGCGCGGTAATCCTGCCACCAGCCGGAAGCGTAGGGCTGCATGGTCAGGCGGCCTGGTACGGTTTGGTTGATATTGAATTGCTGCATCGCATCGAATGGCCAATGCTCCACCTGCCAAATACGGCGCAGCTCAGGCAGCGTCTCGGCGGCATCAAATTCATCGCCTAACCAGGTAACGTCGCTGGCTGTGGCATCCTCCAAACCGTCAACAAACATGCCGCCCGAGCTAGCGCCTTGAGCGGCGTTAACAACGAGTAGCGTGTGCAGCCAGAGCACTAGCCAAAGCTTGCTGATCGGAAGCGTCGCGCATGTGGGCGTGCTTGTGGTTTTGCTTGCCTTAGACATTTTCCCCCCCTCAGGATTCTGTGTGGCGGCAAAGTTGCGGTAATTGTGGGCGTAAAACCGCGAACTAAGTGGCAATTTGCCGTGGTATTCAAAAGTTAAGGGTAGGGCTATGTTTTGGGTTTTGATCTCGCTGTTCTTTTTTTGGTTGGTTTATCGCGAGCTGAGCAACCCACTGCTTGAATTTTCCGAATTCAGCGCTTTCGATATCGGTTATGTCGCGGTATTACTGATGTTGGCGTTTGCGTTTGCCTGGCCACCGATCAGCAATTGGCGCTTTGAATCTCGGCTTTCTGAAATTGCCAGCCAACTTGCCCAGCGTCCGGACGTTAGCGTGCACTGCAATTCCGTGTTTGATGCAATCTTTGATAACGAGATCAATGTCGCCGGGCACGCCAATCCAGAAACCGGTGAAATTGTTCTGCAACATTCATGGTGCGGGAAGCTAATGGACTACCTAGCGCAACCCGAAAGCGCCAGTGATGAGTTGAGCTGGAGCATGTCCTTATTCGTGCACGAAGCGATGCACGCGCGCGGTGAATACGTCGAAAGCAAAACCGAATGTCAGGCGATTCAAAGGCGAGTCCAGGCCGAAGGTTTATTCGGCGTGCCGGAATCAGTCGCAGTCAAGAATGCCACGCACTACTACGAAAATTTATACTGGCAGCGGCACCCGTACTTTGTTGATGAATGCGTATCTGGTGGCGAGTTGGATGAGGGTTTAGCGGGCTGGAGTTGGCCGGATCGTGCGGGCACAAAATAACGTGGCGCAGCGAAAAATTGACGCAAAAGTGCAAAACCTTATGCGAGTTGCGACCGTAAGTCCGCAGATTTTTTTGATGCAGCAGTTGCGTGAGCGGCGTTTTATGGAATGCGCAATCAGCATTTTCACAGAGAAAAATTCATGCAAAACAATTCACCAAGCGATCTGAAAACCGTGCTGCACTCCAAACGTGCGCACGTTTATTACCTCGAACACTGCCGCGTGTTGGTAAAAGGCGGCCGCGTCGAATACGTGACCGATCAAGGCAAGCAGTCCGCGTATTGGAATATTCCCATTGCCAATACCACCAGCATTTTGCTGGGAACTGGCACCTCGATCACCCAATTGGCAATGCGCGAGCTCGCAAAAGCGGGAGTACTAGTAGGGTTCTGTGGCGGTGGTGGCACGCCACTTTTTTCCGCGAATGAGTTGGATGTGGAGGTAGCTTGGTTTTGTCCGCAAAGCGAATATCGCGCCACTGAATACCTGCAAGCCTGGGTCAAATTTTGGTTTGACGACGCCCAGCGCTTGCGCGCGGCAAAACACTTGCAACATGCCAGGTTGGAACGCATCCGTAAACTGTGGTTGGGCTACAAACCGCTGCGCGAAGCTGGGTTCGAGCTTGCTGTTGAGCCTTTTGACGCTGCCTTGAACCGCGCGAAAACCAATATCGAAATTGCACCGGACAACACCGCGCTTCTGCTGGAAGAAGCGCGCCTAAGCCAACAGCTTTACGCGCTGGCCGCGAAAGCGTCCAAATACGGCGCGTTCACTCGCGGCCAGCGCGGCAGCGGCACCGATCCTGCGAATCAATTTCTGGATCATGGCAATTATTTGGCCTATGGCTTAGGCGCCACCGCAACTTGGGTGCTGGGTTTGCCGCACGGCTTGTCGGTGCTGCACGGTAAAACCCGGCGTGGCGGTTTGGTATTTGATGTCGCAGATTTAATTAAAGATGCCAGCGTGTTGCCGCAAGCATTTGTATCCGCCGCCGCCGGCCACGACGAAGGCGAATTTCGCCGTGCTGTCATCCAAACGCTGACGCAGACGGAGGCGCTAGATTTCATGATTGATACGTTGAAGGACATTGCCGGTGGCATGGGCAAGGATAAGGGATGAATATCCTACTCATCAGCCAATGCCAAAAACGCGCCCTGACCGAAACCCGCCGCATCCTTGATCAATTCGGCGAACGTAAAGGCGAGCGCACGTGGCAAACGCCGATCACCCAAATTGCTTTGGACACCCTGCGCAAAATGCTGCGCAAAACCGCACGCAAAAACACCGCCGTCAGCTGCCACTGGATTCGCAGCGCCAACTTGACTGAACTACTGTGGATTGTCGGCGATGCCAAACAGTTCAACGCCGAGGGTTCGGTGCCGACCAATTTGACGGAGAGGAATATTTTGCGCGTGAGTGATGAGAATGATTGGCATAGTTTGACGCTGATTCGCATGGCGGCAGAAATGGCGGCGCTTTGGCATGACTTTGGCAAGGCCAGCGTGCTGTTTCAAAACAAACTTGCAGGCAACGCGAAAGTGGCCGACCCGTATCGGCATGAATGGGTAAGTCTGCGGCTGTTTCAGGCATTTGTCGGAGACGATAGCGACGCGACTTGGCTAACGCGGCTGAAAAATATCGCCGTCGAGGGCGATAGTTGGCAGCAGCGGCTTATTCGCGACGGTTCGATCCCAAATAACGACAAGCCATTCGCGAAGCTGCCGCCCTTTGCGCATTTGGTCGGCTGGCTGGTGCTGTCGCATCATCGCTTGCCTTTACCTAATCTTGGCGGTGTTGCTGACGACGCATTGGCAGCCATTTGGACCGAGCTTGATGCTTCCTGGGCGCACTCAAACGATGCAGCGATGGCAAATGCGAAAGACTGCTGGACCTTCAAAGGCGGCCTGCCTACGCAAAGCCACACGTGGAAACTGCGCGTCAGCAAGCTAGCGGCTGAAATTATGGTCAATCCAAAGGCTTTAGCCCCGGCGTCCGTCGATAACCCGTTCATTGCGCATCTTTCCAGGCTGGCGCTGATTGCCAGCGATCACCAGTTTTCTAGCGAAGAAGGCAAGCGCGAGTATGGTGATGCGAGCTATCCAATTTTTGCCAACACGCGCGCCGACGGCACGTTGAAACAGCGCCTTGATGAGCATTTAGTCGGCGTCGCGCGCTACGCGAAAAGCATCGCCTCAACTTTTTCGGCCTTGGACGGCGCATTTCCAAGCATTGCCAAACGCAAAAAATTCAAACAGCGCAGCGCCGGTGACTTCGCCTGGCAAAACGAGGCCTTCGAGGTGGCGCAAAGTCTACAAAAGCGTTCTAAACAGCACGGCTTTTTCGGCGTCAATATGGCCTCTACCGGCTGCGGCAAAACGCTGGCGAACGCGCGCATTATGTATGGCTTGGCACCGCAATCCGGCGCACGCTTTTGCGTGGCGTTGGGCTTGCGCACGCTGACCCTGCAAACTGGCGACGCCTACCGCGAACGCTTAAATTTGTTGGACGACGATATCGCCGTGATGATTGGCTCCAGCGCGGTGCGGGCGCTGCATGAGCACGCGAAACGTGAGCAACGGGAGCGCGAGCAGCCCGCAGTTCTTGGCAGCGAATCCGCTGAGGCATTGATTGAAGGCGGTATTGACGTGCGCTATGAAGGTGCGTTGGGTACCGGCAAGCTGAGCGAATTTCTCAAACGTGATCCGCGCGTACTTAGAATGCTCAGCGCGCCCGTTTTAGTCTGCACAGTCGATCATTTAATGCCCGCATCCGAAACTCTACGCGGCGGGCATCAAATTGGCCCGATGCTGCGGCTTTTAACGTCGGACTTAGTGCTGGATGAGCCGGATGATTTCGACTTAGAAGACCTGCCTGCATTAACGCGCTTGGTGTATTTCGCCGGGCTTTTAGGTAGCCGCGTGCTGCTGTCCTCTGCGACTTTGCCACCCGCGCTGGTGCAAGGATTATTTGCCGCGTATTTGGCAGGGCGGGCGGTGTTTCAGGGCAATGTTGGCGCACCTAATCGCGCGCTCAATGTCTGTTGCGCTTGGTTTGACGAGTTTGGCAAAGCGCAGAAGGACTGCCCAAATGAAGGCGATTTCCGTTCAGCACACCAAGCATTCGTCGATGTGCGGCTGCGCAATTTAGGCGGCAAAGCTAGCGAGCAGCGGCGCAAAGCCCGCATTCAAACGCTAGCTATCGACCTAACTTTAAAAAAGCCCGCCATCGAAAAAGCTTTTGCAAAGGAGCTGCCGCCGATCTATCAAGCGCTGCATCTTCAGCACTACACCGTTGATCCCAGCACTAAAAAGCGCGTAAGTTTCGGTTTGATTCGCATGGCAAACATCAATCCAATCATCGCGGTAGCGCGCACTTTGTTTGGTATCGCACCACCCGCCAACACAAAAATCCATTTGTGCGTTTACCACTCGCGCTTCCCGCTGATCGTGCGTTCTGGCATCGAAAAACGCTTAGATCAAATGCTGAAACGTCACGATGAGTTGGCGATATTCCAAGACGTGCAATTACGCGCGATCTTGGACGACGGCGCAGAAACTGATCACATCTTTTTGGTGCTCGCCAGCCCGGTCGCGGAAGTCGGGCGTGATCATGATTACGACTGGGCGATAGTCGAGCCGTCCTCGATGCGCTCTATTATTCAAATCGCCGGACGCGTGCGCAGGCATCGGCCGGGCGCGGTGGAACACGCCAATATTGTGCTATTGAACCAGAATTTGCGTGCGCTGACGGATCCTGTAGGCGAGCCCGCGTTTAAGTGGCCAGGATTTGAGTCGAAAACAATATTTGATCGTGAAAAGCGTTATTTGCTGAAGCATCACGAGCTGAAAAAGTTACTACTGCCGGAAGATTTTACCCCGCTCAGCGCCGCACCCCGCATTGTCGAGCGCAACGACAAACCGCGCGAACGCTTGCTGGACTTGGAACATGCGCGGCTGCGCTCGTTGTTGGTTGAGGAGCGGGCCGGGGAATATTTTGTGCGGCGCTTTTGGGAGCGTGCGACACAGTTTACGGGCATTGAGCAAGAGGCGAAGGAATTTCGCGATTCTGAGCCGCAGATTGAAATGTATGTGTGGGTGGACGAAGGCGAAGTGCGTCATTTTAGGATCGAACACAAAACTGTAGATAGCGAGCCAGGGCAATTTAAGAGAACCGAACTTGTGGTTTCCGAGCGCGTTGAAGTTTGGGCAGTGCCAGATTGTGCTGACGCGCTTGCAGAAATACCGAATGCTGATACGTCAGACCCGCAGCTGCTGGCGCGGCGTTTCGCCGTGTTTCAAATTGGCTTGCATTCGGAAGACAAAACTATACGTTGGCATCCTTGGTTGGGGTATTCGGATGCGGTTGAGTAGCCGCGCTCAAATTTCTTTGCCCCTCACCCCAACCCTCTCCCCGCATCAAGTCATTGTTTCAATTGAAATTTACTGGCGTGGAGAGGGAGCCTGCCGCGCCGTAACCGGCTCCCTCTCCACGCCCGCAGATTCACTAGGAACCCAATTATTGGCGCGGGGAGAGGGTTGGGGTGAGGGGAAAAAAGCAGTCGCGCCACACATGAAATCAAGGCAATAGCAAATGCATCAAACCGAAAACCAAACCCAGTTCGCGCGCCGCCTTCGTCGTAAATCAACACTGGCGGAAAAAGTTATGTGGATACTTTTGCGTGATCGCGATTTAGCAGGCTTCAAGTTTCGGCGTCAGCACGCGATTGGGATTTACACGGTTGACTTTGTTTGCGTCCCGCATCGATTGATCGTTGAATGCGATGGCATCACCCATGACGACCGAGCGGCTTACGATCATGCGCGCGACGTGTTTTTGGCGGCCAAAAGATTTCGCGTGCTGCGCTTTAAGGACGATGCGATTCATGGCAACCCGGATCGCGTTGCCGCGCAGATTTTAGAGGCTTTGCGGGAGGGTTCGGTGTGATGAATGCTCTTCAGTCGAATCTTGCCCCTCACCCCAACCCTCTCCCCGCGCTAAGTCCATGTTTCAATTGATATTGCCTGGCGTGGAGAGGGAGCGCGCCCGGCCATATCTAGCTCCCTCTCCACGCCCGCAGATTCGCTAGGGACCGAATTATTCGCGCGGGGAGAGGGTTGGGGTGAGGGGAAATGCTATTTCAGGCGACATACTGTAATTGAACAATTTACCAATCAAATCCAAATCTACAAAGGCGGTCAAATGTGAATCAAACTGAAGAATCAAAAATCATTCGTTCGTTGCTGCATGAATTCATTGCCGCACGCCTGCAAACCAAATTAGAAAAGCTCAAACCGGACGAGTTTGAAGTACACGCGAAGCTCAGCGCTGACCACCAGCCAGCGGCGTGGTTGGAAGACGCGGCCCGGCGTGCGGGGCAAATCCAGCTAGCCTCGCACACCTTAAAAGCCATCCACCCGGATGCGCGCGGCAGTGTGGTGAATTTACGCGCGCCCATTTGCACCGACGACGCACTAGTCGGTACGCACACTTTGGCCCAGCAAACGCCAGATGTGGTCGGCAACGCCGCAGCACTGGATGTGTTCAAGCTATTGAAAATTGAGCATGCGGGCAAAAGCGTGCTGGAGCGCTTGTTAACCGACGACGCCGATATTTTGGCGGCTTTGTCAGACGATGCGGCGGTTGCAGGAGGCTTGGCGAAACAGTTGTCCGCCGTTGCGCAGTCAGGCAGCACAATTAGCAGCCACACGCTGGCCAAACAGTTCTATTTCCCCCTCGAAAACGGCGAATACCATTTACTTGCGCCGCTGTTCCCCACCGCATTGGTGCACTCTTGGCACAACACACTGAAGCACGAGCGCTGGTCGGACGAGACCGCCGCCGCACGCAAGGCCCGCAGCGATGGCAAAACGCACGAACATGGCTATCGGGATTTTCCAAATCTGGCGATGCAGTCTTTTGGCGGCAGCAAACCGCAAAATGTCAGCCAGCTCAACAGTGAACGTGGCGGTAAGGCGTATTTGTTGCCAAGCGCGCCACCCAATTGGGTTAGCCGCGAGCTAAACCCGCCGCGCGGTGAGTCGATCTTTGACGGCGCATTCCCCAGCCGCCCGCGCGTCAAAGAGCTAACTAAAACACTGCGTGCATATTTGTTTGAAATGCGCGGGCCACAGCACAACACCATCGACATTCGTCGCCACCGTGCCGAGCTAGTGCAAGAAATCATTGATGAACTACTGAGCTACGTCGCGCAAATCTACACCCTTGAACCGGGCTGGAGCTTAAAAAAGGACTGCAAGTTGGGCAAAACACAATACCTACTGCTAGACCCATACGCCGAGCACGAGGAAGATCATATGGACGGAGCTGAGCTTGCGGACCAGTTGGCCAATGCTTTTGCCCTCTGGCTCATGAGCGCTATTCGCACCGATGAAACCGCGATGGGCGATGACGAGCGCGTCGAGTGGAAGCACGAGCTAAAACCGCAGCTTGTGGAATTGGCGGGTGACTTGGAGGCGATGCACGATGGCAACTAGCCCAGAATACTCGTGCGCGGTCGTGTTACCGCATTTGTACGTGCAAAACGCCAATGCCGTGTCCAGCCCCATGACTTGGGGCTTTCCCGCCATGTCAGCGTTTGCAGGTTTTGCGCACGCGCTGGAACGCAAGCTGCGTGCGGAAGGCAAGGATGTCCATTTGCACGGCGTGGCGGTGGTTTGCCACAAAGCCGAGCCATTGTTGGTCGATGGCCCCAGCTATGCGCCGCGTAGCTTTCGTTTGACGCGCAATCCGCCCTCGTTCGATCTAGAGCCGCTGAAAGACGGGCCAAAGGGGTCTTTTAAGACACCTGCGATTGTTGAAGAAGGTCGTATGCATTTGACGATCAGTATCGTGCTGACGGTTTCCGGCCCCGATGCGCCGCGTCAAGAAAATGATGAAGCGCATGCGTTTGCGGCAAACTTGATGACGCTAGCGTTGGGCATGCGTATCGCCGGGGGCAGCGTCGTGCCGCCGGGTATCGCGCTGCGCAAACCGCGTTCGGCACGTGCTTTCATTTGGAATAGCGGCTCGAAAGAGGCTGTGCAGAAAAAGCTCATGCGCATGTTGATGCCGGGTTTTGCCTTGATTGGTCGCGCAGTTGTTTTGGCTGAGCATCTATCTGACCTGCGCGAAACCAATGCTGATGCAACCGCCCTAGACGCCTTGCTTGATCTGTGTGCACTGCATATTGGCCCCGCTGCCGAACCGAACAAGGACGGCAAATTTAGCTGGACGGCAAAACGGCGCAAACCCGGTTTTCTAGTACCGATTCCGCTGGGCTTTGCCGCAATTTCCGAAACCTACCCACCCGGCACCGTCAAAAACGCCCGCGATTCAACAATACCGTTTCGCTTTGTCGAAAGCGTGCTGAGCCTAGGCGAATGGCGCTCGCCGCACCGCATCACCGATCTTGAAGACATGCTTTGGCGCTACCACGCGCAGCCGGAATCCGGCACTTACCTCATCACTAACTCACAAGCCCAATAAATCAAATCAAATTAAATTAAAGGAATTCAATCATGGCAACAAAATCTGATCTAAAAAATCCATCCGTATTAGCTTTCGAGCGCAAACTCGACCCGTCCGACGCCGTTTTTTACTCTGGCAACTGGGCAAGTAAAGATAAAGCTGAGGGCTGGGAGCCGATCACTATTCGCGAAAAATCGGTGCGCGGCACCATTTCAAACCGCTTAAAAGCCGGTGCAACAGACCCGGCAAAATTGGACGCGGACATTCAAAAACCGAACCTGCAAACGGTTGACGTCGCCACGCTTCCACCCGACTGCGACACCCTAAAAGCCGCACTGACCATTCGCATTTTGGGCGGCACCGGTACGCCAAATGCCTGTAATAACGCCGACTACCAAGCCAAGCTTTTGGAAAGCGTTGCAGGCTATGCTAAGACCACAAACTTCGCCGAATTGGCGAAACGCTACGCCACCAATATCGCCAATGGCCGATTTTTATGGCGCAACCGCATGAGCGCGGAATCGGTACACATCACCGTCAAGCACGTCAAAGACGGCATTGCGGCCGCGACTTGGAATTTCGATGGTTTAAGCTTTTCGCTGCGCGATTTTGAAGTGCCGGATGCGGCGCAAACGTCATTGGCTGAATTAGCGGCCGTGATTCAATCGGCATTACAGGGCAAGGGCTATGCGCTTTTGGAGGTGCAGGGCTATGTGCGCATGGGCGCTGGGCAGGAGGTCTATCCAAGTCAGGAGTTGATCTTGGATAAAGGTAAGAGCGATAAAAGCAAGGTGCTGTACGACGTCAAAGGCATTGCCGGCATGCACAGCCAAAAAATCGGCAATGCGCTGCGCACCATTGATACCTGGTACCCCGATGAAGATGGCGTTGGCCCGATTGCGGTGGAGCCTTATGGGTCGGTCACGGCTTTAGGTAAAGCCTACCGCCAGCCTAAGCAAAAGCAGGATTTCTACAACTTGCTAGACGGTTGGATGATTAAAGACCAAGTGCCCGCCATCGAGCAGCAGCATTACGTGATCGCCACGCTGATTCGCGGCGGGGTGTTTGGTGAATCGGGCAAGGAATAATCATGGATTCTTATCTTGATCTAAGCCTGCGGCCCGATCCAGAATTCCCGGAATCGCAGTTGATGAATGCACTGTACGCCAAGCTGCACCGGGCATTGGTCAGCGCGCAGGCGAAAAGCATTGCGGTATGTTTTCCGGCCTTTGCGGGCATGAAGTTGGGCGGCGTTTTGCGCTTGATTGGGCCATCAGCCGCGCTGACTGACTTGATGGCCGGTGCTTGGCTGCACGGCATGCGCGATCACTTGCAAATCAGCGACGTGCGCGCGTTGCCAGTGCAGCTGAAACATCGAAAATGGCAGCGCATCCAGTGCAAATCCAGCCCCGAACGCCTGCGCCGACGGCAAATGCAGCGTCACGGCCTAAGCGCAGCCCAAGCCCGTGAACAAATACCGGATGCGGCGGCGGAAACCTTGAAAGCGCCATTTTTGCAGATCGCCAGCAGCAGTACCGGGCAGCGCTTCCGTTTGTTTCTGAAAGTCGGGCCCATCCAAGCACAGCCCGAAACGGGTGTGTTCAACGCCTACGGACTCAGTCAAACAGCGACCGTGCCCTGGTTTTAGGCATTTTGACCCTTTTTTCGCCGCGCAATTAAGTTCTTTAAAAATCAAGGACTTATAAATGCGGCCGAAAAAAGGGTTTTTGGTAGAAAAATAGTTGTTTAGTTTGTAGCGGCGGGCATTTATGCTTGCCGCGCTGTAGTTCACTGCCGAGTAGGCAGCTTAGAAAAGCGGATGGCAAGGCGGAGCTGCAAGCCAAGGCGTTCACTGCCGAGTAGGCAGCTTAGAAAAAGATAGATGCGGCAACTGCGGTGGTGACGCTCGTTCACTGCCGAGTAGGCAGCTTAGAAATTATCAAATTGAAGGCGAATTGAGCCCTAAATGTTCACTGCCGAGTAGGCAGCTTAGAAAACAATTGCAGATGCGAGTGTGCGGCGGCTAATGTTCACTGCCGAGTAGGCAGCTTAGAAAGCGCAAGTCGCTGCCGCGCAAGTTGCAGTCGCGTTCACTGCCGAGTAGGCAGCTTAGAAAAAAATCAAGCTCGCGACAAAATCGACGGAGGAGTTCACTGCCGAGTAGGCAGCTTAGAAAGATAAAGTCGTCAAGGGCATCGACTCTATTTCGTTCACTGCCGAGTAGGCAGCTTAGAAAGCCACATCCGTGATCTTGACCGACGAGCGCATGTTCACTGC
>JAYVAQ010000500.1:0-2393 GCA_043750875.1 Rhodanobacteraceae bacterium | reverse complement strand
AGGAATTGTACTGGTTATGAGAACCATTAGCGCCAAGCCTGAAACCGTCAAACGCGACTGGTTCGTGGTCGATGCAACTGACAAAACATTGGGCCGTTTGAGCTCAGCGATCGCATTCCGCTTGCGCGGAAAACACAAAACCATTTACACCCCGCATGTTGATACTGGCGATTATATCGTCGTTATCAACGCTGAGAAAATTGCGGTTACTGGCAAAAAGCTGACGGATAAAATGTATCACCGGTTTACCGGCCACATTGGTAACTTCAAGTCGACCCCGTTAAAAGACGTCTTGTCCGGCCCACATGCTGAACGCGCGATTGAACTTGCTATTAAAAACATGATGCCGAAGGGCCCTTTGGGCCGCGATATGTTTCGCAAGCTCAAAGTTTATACCGGCTCCGAACATCCACATACCGCACAACAGCCGCAAGCGCTGAGCTTGTAAGGACACGATCATGGCAGCAGCAGCAATCAAGCAACACTACGGCACTGGCCGTCGCAAATCCTCAACCGCACGCGTTTTCTTGCGTATGGGAACAGGTCAAATCACCATTAATGACCGCACAATCGATCAGTTTTTCGGCCGCGAAACCGCCCGTATGATCGTGCGTCAGCCGCTAGAAATTTCGAACTTGGTCGACAAGTTTGATATTTTCTGCACCGTTGAAGGCGGCGGCATTTCTGGTCAAGCTGGCGCGATCCGCTTAGGTGTTTCCCGCGCACTCGTTGAATACAACGACGCGCTCAAGCCAGAGCTTCGCAAAAACGGTTTGATGACACGTGACGCACGTGAAGTTGAACGTAAGAAAGTTGGTCTGCACGGCGCCCGTCGCGCGACTCAGTTCAGCAAGCGATAAGCTTCAAAAAATGTTGGAAAAAAGCCCCGAAGCTCGGGGCTTTTTTTTTGCGGCTATTTTTAAACAGTTGATATTCACGCATGAAATTAGCAAAACCATGCGTCAACATAACTGCGTGGAATGTTTATTATGTAAAAACGCAATGAGCAAATTGCGGCCAAGTAAATTGACTCACTTAATGAGTTGCGGCATTCGTATTCGCGCAATTTTGTTTCCTCACCCTGCGCGCTATACTCCCGCGCTTTCCCGGTGGCTTGCGCTATGCACCGATCACATGACCTCAAAGAGACGAAGCCATGGCACTGTCTATTGCAGAAATAAAATTAGATGCGCAAACGCGTATGACCAAATCTATTGACTCGTTAAAGCATGAATTCACGCGATTGCGCACTGGTCGCGCATCTGTGGGAATTCTGGATGGCGTGAAAGTTGATTATTACGGCCAATTAGTTCCCATCAGTCAAGTCGCCAACGTCACGGTTGCCGACTCGCGCACTCTGCAAGTACAACCCTGGGAAAAGCAAATGGTCGGGCCGGTAGAAAAAGCCATTATGGCCTCAAACCTAGGCCTAACACCCAATGTCGCGGGCACTCTGATTCGCATCAACCTGCCGCCATTGACAGAACAACGCCGAAAGGAACTGGCAAAAGTAGTGTCTGGTGAAGGTGAAGACACAAAGATTGCGATTCGCAACGTGCGCCGCGATGCAATGCAACACCTAAAAGACTTGTTGAAAGCTAAAGTAATTACCGAAGACGAAGACAAGCGCGCCGAAGAGGATGCGCAGAAACTTACCGACAAATTCGTCAAAGAAGTGGACGCGATTTGCAAGACTAAAGAAGATGAGTTGATGCACCTTTAGTCGTGCCAACTCATAAAATAGCTATACCAAAGCACGTTGCCGTGGTCATGGACGGCAATGGCCGATGGGCGGAAAAGCGACTTCAACCCCGGGTTTTCGGACATCGTGCAGGCGTCAAAGCCGTGCGTGAAACAGTGGAAACATGTGCGCGCGCTGGTATCGACGTGCTGACTTTGTTCGCTTTCAGTAGCGAGAATTGGCAGCGCCCGGCAGAGGAAGTCAGTGGTCTAATGGAGTTGTTTTTGCGCGCGGTACGGTCTGAAGCCGAGCAACTTAATCGCGACGGCGTGCGCTTGCGCTTCATAGGGGAATTGAGCAGATTCGCACATCCATTGAAGCACGAAATGCAGCAACTCGTTGCGTTGACGTCTAGCAATACCCGCTTAAGTTTGAACGTTGCCGTCAACTATGGCGGACGCTGGGATATTGCTCAAGCAGCGCGACGATTGGCGGAAGATGTACGCGATGGCTTCTTGCAAGCCAGTGACATCACTGAAGCAAGCATGTCGCCTTATCTGGCGCTCGCGGATTTACCGCCGGTAGATTTATTTATTCGAACGGGTGGTGAAGTGCGAGTCAGCAACTTTCTGCTATGGCAAATTGCATATGCCGAGCTGTATTTCACGCCAAAACTATGGCCGGATTTTGATGCAGCGGCGTTGCAAACGGC
>JAYVAQ010000499.1:0-5009 GCA_043750875.1 Rhodanobacteraceae bacterium | reverse complement strand
CGCTAAAGAACTCAGGTTCTTTAAAAATGGCTTCTCGATACTCGTAGCCAGCGAGCCAATCCGGAAACACGTTGGTCAGGTCAACTACCGACCAGCCGTGCTGGGTTTCCAGCGTTGTCGCTTCAAACTTCGTGAGGTGCGCCCGAACCCGTCGCTCTTCCGTCGGCGAATACACTGCAAACCAAACGCGTTGTTTACCCGCCAGATTCGGCGGCCAAGGCAAACGCAATTGGCGCGCATAGTTAATCAGCAATCGATCAATAGCATTCACGAGGTTGAACCTTGAATATCGGCAAATAATGGGAAGCTCAATTCAACAACATCGCCAATGGCGCGGAGGTTTAGCAGGCCCGCCTTGTGCGCCTCATGGGCCAATGATCTAGCTCGGTCCGCGCCTAAGTCGAGTAATTGGCACCATGGGTTCGAGAAGACTGCGGCACCCGCATATCCAGAAATTTGACCAAGAAACAATGTCATCGTAACCGCAACAACAGTTGGCTGAATCTGTTGGCGAGTCTTTTTGCTTGTACCGCCGAAAAGATGCCCGGACTGACTCCAAGAGGACGCGGTATTACGCGCGATTTTCTTTTGGCCCAATTGAGAATACTTGTTTGGGAATGCTGTCTCGATGACTGCTTCCAAAGTCGATGCATCCACGCGCTGTCCAGTCGCGGCCGACTTAACTTGGGCAAATGTCGCGCGCAGCAACTGATCGCGCGCCCAAGCCACTTGGACGGCAAGCAGCGCTAGACTGCTCGTGTCGATCGCGTAAAGTCGGCGCAATAATTTGAATATTGGTAATGATTCATCGCATCCATAAAGCTCGCGCAAATATCGAAACGACTTGGCGCGCGTGGTCAAAGTTGCTTTGCCCAGTATGTTTTTGTCCATCACCGCAGAACGGTAGTCCGATTGTTTTGATCCATACGGCACTTGAGACAAAAGCGTTTCCAGCTCAGCAAGCATCATCGTTCGGCTGGTGTGTGAGCTGCCGCTCGAAAACTTGAGCCCAAATCTCTCTAAAAACGAAGAATGAGCGGGAAACACGATCATAGTTCGCGCATCTGTTGAGTCACGGGGAATTGTCGGAACTTTTGAGGCCAAAATATATTTTCCACGACGATTGGTCTTGTCCACGCCCACTTTATTTACGGGCGAAAGTCCCAAGCTTACGGAGTTTTAGTGTTTTCATGCGCGTTTTATCGACCAATTCAGGAAACTTGATTCTGCGGTTCCCTGGTCGGCAAGCTAACGTAAAAGCGAATTCGACTCTGCTAGTTTTGGGCACGTTGATGAGCTTCCCCCTGCGCTAACAAGAAAATTCAATTGGGTGCCGATAAAAAATCCTTTTTGCAAACAAAAGCAATATTCACCCTAAAAATATAAGTAAGGCAAAGCCTACGAAGCATTTCGGGCAATATGCACAAATGAAATTTGCGTCGCTAAGCAAACGCCTAAAAGCTGACTTCCAGCTTTCGATCATCACCTTATTCGGTGTTTGTTCGCTGTTGCTGATTTTGCCTTTTGCGATTTATCGACTGTTATCCGGGAATTGGCTGGTCGCGTCCCTGGATTTCTTGTTGGTATTCGGCATCGCTTGTCCGGTCGTTTACGCTTGGACTACGGGCAATAACGTTGTTGCTGGCAGGATCATGGTGCTGATTTATTCCACCGGCGCTGTTGCGAGTGCGGTGCTTTTGGGCGTGGTGGGATTATTTTGGATGTACGCCGCGATTTTGGCGAATTTCTTTCTGGTGGGGCGGCGCACTGCAATTGCGCTAACCGCAACCTCCCTGGTCATATTGGTGTTAGTTGGTAAGGGCTTTGAGAACACGCCGCAGATTTTTTCCTTTGTCGCCACCACGGGTTTAGTGAGCGCGCTCGCCTTTATTTTTGCCAATCGCACCGACGCGCAGCGATTGGAGTTGGAGCTTTTGGCAACGCGTGACCCATTAACCGGCGTCTACAACCGGCGCGCGATGACGCAAGAGCTCAGCATTGCAGTCGAAGCCAACAAGCGCCACCCGAGCCCGATCAGCTTAATTATTTTCGACTTGGATCATTTCAAGCACATTAACGACGAACGCGGCCATGCCGAAGGTGATCGCGTGCTGGTGGTATTTACCACGCTGATCGGCCAGTCCACGCGCCGAATTGATCGATTTTTCCGCTACGGCGGCGAAGAGTTTGTCCTTTTGCTACCCGCCGTGGCTGCTACCGAACTGTTTGCGATTGCCGAAAAGCTGCGTCTGAAAATCGGCGATGAACTACGCAGCGCGGACGAAATCATCACCGTTTCTCTGGGCGCTGCCGAATTACGCAGCGAAGAGGACTGGCAAGACTGGCTACGGCGCGCCGACGCGGCACTGTACGCGGCAAAGTCTGCAGGGCGAAATCGCACGGTGCTTGCATAAGGCGTCAAGCAATTTAACATTTGCTTATCGCAGCACAGTTTGAATTTTGTGCCTTCTGCCCGAGGGTAATTCAAATTGCGGCGAAAATTGAAAACTGATTTTTTGCCTTAATCGCGCAGCGCACATCCAATAATTACCCTTTCTAATCAGATAGTTAGACCGTACATGATACGGGCAATGAGCAATTTCAGGTGTAACGTAGCCTGGTCAGCATAAGAGATAGCCTAGCGTTAAAAACACAAAAAAAGCGCTAACTTCAAAATGAAATATAATTAATGTTACGATGATGTACATATTTTGAGTTTTCAAATCATGACATATCGAAATTTTTTACAAAAGCGCCTGCAAAACGTATTCCTTGCTAGCGCCTTGAGCGCTACTGCACTCGCCCAAACGGGCTACCACCAAGATTATTCACGCCTAATCAACGCAGGTGACGTGGTCAAACCCCTAGGCGAAGGAATGTTTGGTGAGCAAATCAACTTTTACTCAGGTAAAACCCAGTTTCAAAATGTAGACATCAGCTTGCAAGGTAATGACGCGCTGCCAATGTCGGTTTCGCGGACTTACCGAGTTGAGAATCGGCACGTAGCTAACGCTAAAACCGGTGCCTTTGGTGACTGGGATTTAGAGGTGCCGCATATTGAAGCGGTATTTCCAAAAGGTGCGGCCTGGACGAAACCCGACCGCTGTACAAATTTCGGCACACCCGACGCGACGGCGCTCGAGCAAAGTTGGGATGACGCAAGTGTCATCACCCCGAGCGCGGGTTGGAGTGCGGTCAAGGGCATCACTGGCGAGATCTATACTACTTCCGTACAGTCCATGATTGATCCAGCGCTCCTGACCACTGGCGCGGCAGGCACGACTCAAATCACCGCCGATCAAACCTCAGAAGCTGGAATAGCGGGTGGCGCGGGCATCGTTGAGCTGCAAAATCCCTTTGTCAACAACACTGTTGCGCTACGTGGGTCGGCAATTACCCGCGCGGCTTTCTTGATTTTGAAAGTAAATACGACCGGAAGAATTAGTGTGCCGGTCAGTTACAAGGTGCGTGATTTAGATACAAGTCTCACCAACAATGCGATTCAACGCGTTGCCTTGCAGTATCGAATTGGAAGTTCTGGCAACTTTACCAACGTTTCTGAAGGCTATCTTGCCGATGCAACCAATACCGGCACCACGACCTTAGTCAGCTCAGTCTCCGTCACTTTGCCTGCAGCGGCAAACAACCGACCTGAAGTGCAAATACGAATAATAACCACAGAGTCTTTACGTGCTGGCGGCGGGGGTACGGCGAACGAATGGATTGGAATTGATGACATCGCCGTTGGTGCGCCCGTGCTTGGCTCAAACTCAGCGACAAAGCCAAGTATAGAAACGCCGGAAAACTTTGGCTTTTCCGCCCAGGAATATGGTTTTGGCTTTAGATTGGTAGTGCCAGGCAAGACAAACACGCTTTTGTTGAAGAAGCTCAGTGGCCTTAGCGTCTTTCCCGGTGATGTCGATATTGTCAATAATGAGTATTGGCTTGTCGATTGCCTTCCCAACCAAGCAGTACTACCGCTGACAGGCGACGTTTTCAAAGCGCTGTCGCCGGATGGTTTGATCTACACGTTTAACTATCTAATTGAACGGCCTTTCCCGAGTTTAACCCGGCCCGTAGGGTCAGTAGCGTTTGCAGATTTAGTAGAGAAAGAAATTGGTTCCGAACAGGAACCTGCATCGGTGGAGCCGCAGACGCTTGAACGCGTTGAAGCTCGGATGATGGTAACGCGCGTTGAAGATCGCTTTGGCAACCGCATCGACTATGAGTACAACGTTTTTGATTCGATTGCGCCGACCAAAGGCTTAAGCAAAATGATAGCGAGCGATGGTCGCCAGTTAAATTTTA
This sequence comes from Rhodanobacteraceae bacterium, assembly GCA_043750875.1. Taxonomy (GTDB): domain Bacteria; phylum Pseudomonadota; class Gammaproteobacteria; order Xanthomonadales; family SZUA-5; genus JANNYA01. Next base: position 701 of record JAYVAQ010000499.1, on the reverse strand, counting down.
ATTACTACGGCGGAAAAATACAGACGATAAGCGACGGAACTCGCACTTGGAATTATAGATACTATCAAGGTGGCTTAATCGGCGTTGATTTGCCGGATGATTCACACTGGACCATTGATTTTGCTGATCTGTCGGCTGCCACCTATACCTATGCGACGTCGGCAAGCTGTGCCACGTTTCCGCAACCTGTCGGCCCTAGTTCTGTCAACGCATCGATAACTCACCCTTCAGGCGCGCGCGCGGCCTATGTATTTAAGCCTTATCGTCACGCATTGTCGGGAGCGCCTGCGACCTGCCTAAGCTCGGGTGGACTACAGTTTGCACGGCTAGATCCAAATGAGTACGACACGATCACACCTTTCTCCAAAACCGTCTATGGATTTGCCTCCAGCGACACCCGATATTGGAATTTTACTTGGAGTCCAGGATCCACAACCAAAGTGATCAAAGCGATCGGGCCGCAAAATTCCGATTCGGTGGAATACACCTTCGGAAATAGGTACGGCATCGACGAAGGACAATTAATAAAAAAATGGACGGTCGGCCCAGCGGCGTCAGAAACCAAGACCTTTGAATACAAAGCGGCAACCGGTGAGCTTTACCCGGCTCGATTCGGCATCAGCTATCAGACGCGTGGTGACACAAAACACACCGAATCTATCCAGCCTTTGAAACTAGCTACAACGCTTCGACATGGTGCA
>JAYVAQ010000498.1:0-2929 GCA_043750875.1 Rhodanobacteraceae bacterium | reverse complement strand
GTTTTAAAGTGTCTGGCAGCGCCGAGTCGGTTGGCCTACACACAACCTCATCCGTGGTGCAATCGATTTTTCTGGTGATCGTGTTCGATGCCATGTTTGCAGTGCTTTTTATGCAGCTGGATTTATAGCGTGCGTACGAATTCCAATGCCCAGGAAAATGCCATTGAAGTGCGCGGCTTACAAAACCGCTTTGGCACGCAGGTAGTGCATGACGCGCTCGATTTGGACGTTCGACGCGGTGAAGTGCTGGCGGTAATTGGCGGCTCAGGCGCAGGAAAGTCGGTACTGTTGCGTTCCATAGTTGGCCTGCAAGAACCCAGTGCCGGGCAAGTAAAAGTACTGGGCACCGATTTGCGTACCGCTAGCGCCACAGTGCGCGCCGCAATCGAGCGCCGCTGGGGCGTGATGTTTCAAGATGGCGCGTTGTTTTCCTCGTTAAGCGTGCTGGAAAATATCGAAGTGCCGATGCTTGAGCACGCCGATGCGCACTCGGGTCAGGTGTTGCCGCGCGATTTGATCCAAGAAATTGCGCAGCTAAAAATCGCCCTGGTCGGCCTGCCGCCTGAGGCCGCGTACAAGATGCCAAGCCAGCTTTCTGGCGGCATGCGTAAGCGCGCCGGGATTGCGCGAGCGCTGGCACTTGATCCAGAAATCTTGTTTTTAGATGAGCCCACCTCTGGCCTAGACCCAATAGGTGCCGCCGACTTTGACGCCTTGATCGTGACGCTAAAACGTAGCCTGGATTTAACCGTTTTTCTTGTGACACACGATCTGGATTCAATTTTTACTTGCTGTGATCGTGTCGCGGTATTAGCGGATAAACACATTGTCGCCCTCGATTCCCCCGCACGCATTGCCCAGCACCCGCACCCTTGGATCCAGAAGTGTTTCGGCGGCCCGCGCGGGCGCAATGCTGAGGCCGCAAGGCATCAGAACCCGCTTTCTCTTGGCAATACAACGCAACAAGACCTTGTCCGCTAGCGCCAAAAAACCCACCAGAGCAAAAATATGGAAACGCACGCACGCTATTTTTTGATCGGCACCTTTTCGTTGGTGGCAACTGCCGGGCTTTTATTTTTCGTACTTTGGTTAGGAAAATTACAGCTTGGCAAAGAGTACCAAGAGTATGACGTGCGCTTTCACGAGTCAGTTGCCGGCTTAGCGGTGGGTGGTGGTGTGCACTTTCACGGCATTCAAATTGGCGAGGTAAGAAAACTTAGCTTGGATCCAACCGACCCGCGCGAGATCAGCGTGATCGTGCGCGTCAGTGCCAGCGCGCCGGTCAAAACGGACACCAAAGCGCAATTGAGCTATACCGGCCTGACCGGAGTCGCCGTGATTGAGCTTTTTGACGGCACCCCGCAAGCCAAGCTGTTGCGCGAAATAGACCTGAGCCCGGCACCGCGAATCAACTCGGTCCAGTCTAGTTTGAGTCAACTTTTGGATGGTGGCAGTGGCGCGGTCAATGGCGCGCAAGAGGTCATGGCACGGGCTGCGAAACTGCTCAGCGATGCCAATATTGCCCGCGTTTCCAACGTGCTAGATTCGTTGCAAACCTTAGGCACGAACATCCAAAAAGACTATCCACAGCTGCAAGCCGCGCTGGCAGACGCGCGCGCCCTGGAGCTGCGCTTGAGCAAAGCTGCCGAGCGTGCTGAAGGCTTATTCGCCCAGGTGCAGCGGGGCATGGACGCCAAAAACGGCTCGCCCGACGGTGATCTTTTTATGCAAATGCGCACCGCGATCAAAGATGTTTCCGACGCGGCAACGTCCGTCCAGGCTTTTGCCGCGTCCGGTTCGGGAACTCTCAAAGACATTGATAGCCGCGGCCTCAACACCGAGTTGCTGACATTGCTTGAGGAACTCAGTAGAGCCAGTGCGAATTTGACGCGGGTCACGCAGCGTTTTGATCAAGCGCCGATCCACTATTTAATGGGCGGTGACGAACTGCCGAGCTACACACCCACACCGTCGGAGAAAAAATGACTCCTTGCCGCGCTTTGGGCGCAACCCTCGCGCTGCTGATGGCAGCAGCAATGACGGCCTGCGCGTTAATTAATCCGCCACCACCGCTGACGACCGTACAGTTGCACTTGGCAAACCAGACTACGAATCGTCAACTACAAAATGCCTGGCCGGACACCCTCGTGCTAGAAGTAATATCGGCGGATACCGCATTCGCAGGGAATCGCGTGATCGTGTTGGACGGCGCCAAAGTGATGCAGTTTGCCGGGCTGCGCTGGCTTGACTCGCCAGCGGTGATGCTGAGAGAGCAGTTGGAACTCCGGCAAGCGCGAATCCAGGTGAAACGTCCGCCGCTGAATACCGCTTTCGTCCAATTGGCCATCAACGATTTCAGCATTCATCTGCACGCCAACAGCGACAGGTTGCTAATTGATTCGTTTGCCGGGGCAAACAAAACCGTGGTGGTTAGTATCCGCGCACGGTTGCGATGCGCATCGACCGCATCGATACAAGAGTTGGGAATTTTCTCCAGCAAACTTCCACTGCACAACACCGATGCGCAGAGCGTCGCCGCGACGTTCGCCACCGCGTCCGAAGACGCGGTAAATGCCATGCTTTCGAAAGCAAAATTAGCGCTGCCACTGTGTCAATTTACAAAACACAGCTAAGTTGATTTAAATCAAAAGGCCGTACGCATTTTTCGCTGTAATAAGCGCTAGGCAGCCGCGTCGAACCCGCAGGAGTCCGTTGATGATCAAAAATATTCTCGTTCCTTATGTCAATGCAAACACCGAAGCCGGCCCGCTTTCAACAGCCCTGGCGATTTGCGAGCAGTTTGGTGCACAGCTGGCGTTGCTCATCGCGGTCGACGTACCGGTACCGATGCCGAATGAGTGGGTGCCTATGTCGGGCGACGTTTATATGCGTCTGCGCGAGCAAGTATTGACCAGCATGCAACCGCTGG
>JAYVAQ010000497.1:0-2650 GCA_043750875.1 Rhodanobacteraceae bacterium | reverse complement strand
GCGCGGTCGTAGTTTAGAACTTGATTCGCCGCAAACTCTGGTGTGCGTAGCACGACGTTCTCAAAGCCATTCGCAAAAATATTCTCGCTGCCGACGCCCGCAAAGTTTCTGAGCGTGGTGTCGCCTTGGGCGTTTTGGCTATAGCTGACATGCAGTGCGCCGTCTTTTTGGATTTGACTTAGACGGTTTTGACTATCCACAGTGTGGACAAAGGTACTGCTGCCGATGTTTGCACCACGCAAGTTGTCGAGTGCATCGAAGCGATAGCTTTCATTGCCGAGTTGCGCCGGTGCATTGGCGGTGGTCATGCGATCTAGGCCGTCATAATATTGGCGTTTTCATCGTACAGATGCGTGTGATCCAATGTGGTTGGTACTTACAGCATTCGCGGTGGCCATGCCGTTCATGCGAAATCCTTGTCGTGAGCTTCAATAGCGTCGCTCAGCGACATGAACCAGTTGCATTGCTCGATCGGCGAAATTTCAGTTAGTAGCTCGAAAAATTGCCTTTCTGATTCAAGTAGCCGAGAGAAATCAGAAGCAACGCCAATAAAATCCAGACTTTGGACGGCATATTTTTTCGTCTCCAAACTATACAAGCACCGATAGAGTGCGACAGTTTCGTTGTCAATCCGTTTGAAAACGCGTTGTTCTAAATAGTGCTCAGACATTTTCAGTACCCCATCGGAAACCAGACACCTCGATTTGAAACGACGCCCATATTTGGCACCACGTGCGTTTGGTCGAGCGTCCGAACATCAATATCCTCTGCAATGGATCTAACGTTTAAAACCAGTCCGCGATTTTTAATTGCAGTATCGGCCATTGCCAATGCAATTCTAATATTTTCGCAAGTAATTCCCATGCCAATGCCAAGAGGCGAAAATTTGGGTGCATTTTCAAACTCAATCCAGAATCGTTTTAACTTCATTGTTGGAACTCAATTATTAGGTTCAAATCTGATAACAGGGCCAATGTTTGGGTTCCCGGCACCTGGAATAATTCCGGTTTTTGGGTCTAAGCCAGGAAGGCTAAGTTCAAATCCCTCAAAGTAGCTTGCGCTTGACGGTTGAAGAACATAATCAATATCACTACGAGTACCTTCACCCTTGCCAATTGGTAGGTCAGTACCGACATTTCGCCTATCACCCCTTGCAGCAGAACCGACTATTTCAATAGGTCGGCCAGCTTCATTTACTACTTCCTGAATTTGCTTTATCTCTGTTTTTGTAAGGTCACCAAGCTTATCCGCCCCCTTAAGAAACGGCTTTGCAAGATCACCTAATGGCAAAATTCCAACCGCAATGGCTACGGCACCTAAAATCGATGGTTGGCTTGCGAAATCTGTTACACCTTTGAGGTCTCCAACAACGGGCGTGTTGTCAATTAAAGCACCAGCGACAACTGGCGCAGATCGTTGTCCAACACTAACGGAGCTTGTAAAAAATGACGCCGTTCGTTCAAGAGGACTAAATGACTGCCGCCCATCTGGATCCACAAACTTAAACGGATTATTAGCCCCATAACTATATCGATTGAATTCGCTTTGTGCCGGATCCACCGATAAAAACCGCATCGCCACCGGGTCGTAATAGCGCTGCTGCATATACGTTAGGCCACTCGCCGCATCCGTCGCATGCCCAGTAAACCCCGGGCCATCGCGGTAAATGCCGTCATACGGCGCGCCAAACGGTTGTTCAATACTGCGCTCGATTTGCGTGCCGCCTGCGCTACTCACTACGGTCGGGCTGCCACGCAAATCAGCATGCTGATAGCGCGTCGTCACTAGCCCGCCAAAAAGTGGCATCGTTAGTTCGGCAACTAACTGGCCTTCCAGATTTACGTAATCAATGACCTCGCTGGTGCGCTGATCTTCGGTGTGAATCAGCACGCCCGCATTGCTGTAGAGCTGATAGCGCTTGAGGCCATCGCTGGTTCGAGTGGTGATGACGCGTCTTCCATGGGCGTCGTATTGATAGCTTTCGACGCCGCTAATACTGGTTAAGCGATGCGCACGGCCGTAGTTTAGAACTTAGTTCGCCGCAAACTCTGGTGTGCGCAGTACGGCGTTCTCAAACCCATTCGCAAAATTATTCTCGCTGCCGATGCCCGCAAAGTTTCTGAGCGTGGTATCGCCTTGGGCGTTTTGGCTATAGCTGACATGTAGTGCGCCATCTTTTTGTATTTGACTGAGGCGGTTTTGACTATCCACAGTGTGGACAAAGTTACTGCTGCCGATGCTTGCACCGCGCAAGTTATCGAGTGCATCGAAGCGATAGCTTTCATTGCCGAGCTGCGCCGGTGCGTTGGCGGTGGTCATGCGATCTAGGCCGTCGTACGCCAAACTACGTGATTCGGCGCTGCCGACCCATCGGTCAGCGTCACAATATTGGCGTTTTCATCGTACAGATGGGTGTGATCCATCATTGCACCGACGGTGCGGCGTAAGGGGAGTTGGCGCAGGTTTTGCGTCGATGCGGGTCAGGCGATTGCGCGTCGTAATAGTTTAGCGAGTGCTGTTCGGCGGGTACGCTGGCAATCGGTCGCACAGTTGAGCGTGTTTTGCCCAATCGCTTGCCACTGCACGAGGCTGTCACTTATTGCCTTTTTTAGGCCCACCTCTTACCTTCCCCGAATTAAAAATATCAGAA
>JAYVAQ010000496.1:0-4935 GCA_043750875.1 Rhodanobacteraceae bacterium | reverse complement strand
GTCGGCTGGCCATTCGCTATTTATTGGCAGCAATGCTGTTGGCGAGTCGGCACCCGGATATGTCACTGCACCCGCATGTGGACTTAACGCGCCGACTCCGCTTGCGGCGATCGGTTCTCCAAACATGCATTTGGTGCTTACTGTGCTTGGGTCTGGGAGTTCGGCAGCGCAAAATTTGGTTATTTCGCCTAGTTCGGTAAACTTCGGCGCTCGCTTAGTTGGTAGCACGACTACACATGAAGTTAGCGTTAAAAATAACGGCAGTACTACGTTGATTTTAACCGACTTCAGTACCGGCACTGCACCTTTCGCGCGCATGGATGGGAGCTGCTCCGCCGTGCCTCTTGCCCTGGCACCCGGCGCACTTTGCACCATGCAATACAGCTTTAAACCCCTGAGTGCGAATGAGTTTGAGCAGCAAGTGACAGTCAATTCAAGCGTGGGCTCGTTGCAATTGACGCTGGCCGGTGAAGGCAGTTTTTTCTACGTAACGGTGCCCAGCTTGAGTTTTTACGGCACACTTCTGTTGACCTTTTTCGTTATCGGTATCGGCGCTGTTGTGTTGCGACAGACGCAGGCGAGTTAATCAGCAGCAAGATTGCGATATCCTTTCTGCAATTGAAATTCGGATATCGCAATCCCAGAAATCGCTGGCTAGCTGCTGGCTAGCGCGGGCGATAAGTAAACCAGGTAACAAACACTTGGCCGTCCGCTAGCCGATCAAGCAGTAGGCCTTCGCCATTGCGACTGGCGCCGCCAAACCAATGCCCGCCAATAAAGCCTAAATTTGTAGTATTGGCAAAGCCTACCTGTTTGCATTGCAACGATTGCTCGCTATCGCCCGCCCGCACTAATGGGTAGCTGCCGATGCCAAAGCCGGCCGACTCCGTGCCGTCTGAGTTCCAGCTGAGGGTGGCCTCGGTGCAGCTGCGCCAATCAATGCGCAACTTTCCCCAAGGTTTTAAGGTGACTTCTCCCGGATTAAAATTGGCACCAAAGGCAGCGCCATTGGCACTGAAGATTGGGTCAACCGTTACGCTGTTGCCAGCGACCGAACCCACGCCTGCAACCCAGAACTGGCTGCCAACTTGGCTCACATCGATCACAGAAACGGTAGGAAACACCGTCACAAATGTTGTTCCGCTCAAGCCGCTTGCCGAGGCCGTCAATAAACTGCCGCGTGCAGCGCCGGTACTTGGGTCATATTTGTTGACGCCGGTTCGATGCGCTACTAGCAACGTGCCATCGCTGGCATAAGCCAAGCCGGTTGGTCGGCTCAAGCCGATGATCACTTTGCCAATAAAGCTGCCGGTGCTGGCATTGAAGCGCTGGACTTCGCCGCTGGCCTCGCCACTCACCAATACGGTATTGCCGGCGGGCTCAAATAAGATTCCGCGCGGCTCGAACAGTTGGGTGGTATTGCCATTGATAAAGACACTGGTAACCCCGGTGGCCGGATCGAGTCGCACCACGGTGTTATTGTTAAAGCTAGGCACTGCAGCAAACGTATCGGTACCTATGGAAGATTCGCAAGCCATTGATTTAACAGCGAAACCATTTCGGGTGGGGCCGTGGCTGGTCACGCCGGATCGGCACGAGTGGCGCTCGGGAACGGAAGTTCGACGCGTGCCACCGCGGCTGATGTTGCTGCTGCGCTGCCTCGCGCGTGCTGCGGGCAATACTGTGACACGCGAATCTTTGCTTGAGTTGGTGTGGGAACGCCGGGTACTAAACGATGAAGTACTTTCGCGCAGCATCGCCGATTTGCGCCAAGCGCTTGATGATGACGCGCGCGAACCGCGCTTTGTGCAGACCATTCCGAAGCTGGGCTATCGTTTGATCGTTGAAGTGGAGTTTGCGCCGCACCTTGACCGCTCAGATCTCGAAGTTTTCGCTAGCGTGCCAGCGGAATTGCCGAATGCGGCTGTGCCGGTTGAGCTGCATACTTTGGCCTTGAGTTCTGAGTTGCGCCTGGAAAAGCCGGGCTCCGTGCCAAAATTCAGGCGCTCGACGGCGCTGCAGAGCGCTCTAGTCGCAGTAATCATGTTGGCACTGGCGGCGCTTTGGCTGCGTCAAACGGCGGTGATTAGCCCACAGGCCGCACCTGTGCCCAAGCAAAAACGGGCGGTGCTGGCCTCGCTGAGTGCCGCCGAACTGCTGCTTGCGCGCCCGCTCACTAGCTCCGAAAGCATCGAGTTCAGCCCGCGATTTTCCAATGATGGCCTGTGGCTGGCTTATGCAGTGGCAAACCCGCCCGAACCCGGCAGCCATTTAATGCTGCGTTCGCGCGATGGCTTGGTGCAAAGGCAATTCACCAAAGTATCCGCAGCGCAAGACGCGTGCCCACTATTTGTAGTGGCTGATTTGATCTGGACGCGCCAAGATCAGGGGCGTTGTCAGTTGCTTAAACAGGCTTTGGTTGCCGATACGCCACAAGTGTTGGCAACGTGCGCCAGGGTGCGTAGCTGCCCGGATATTTCTGCCGATGGCACGCAGATCGTTTATACCGCGCCAAGTGCGGACGTCAGTCGGGGCAACGGTTTGGCGCTACTAAATTTACGCACAGGTGAGTCGCAAGCACTGACTACGCCTGAGCTCAGTGCCGGCAATGACGTTGACCCGCGTTTTTCACCGAAAGGCGAGGTAAGTTTTGTACGTGGCGCGGAAGGCACGCAGTCACTTTGGCGCATGCCGCTGACCGAAAACGCAACCGCGCGTCGTGTTGCACTGGTGGACTCGATGATTTTTGGTCAGGCCTATTTGCCTGACGGGCGTTTGTTGATCGCCAGTGACGCGCTAGGATTTCGCGCCTTGCTTAAATTATCGCCAGATTTGGCAAACTCCCAGGTGCATCCAGAGCTACTCGGCGCGCGCGGTGCGCGCTATCCCGATGTCGCGAGTGATGGTTCGTTGGTGTATGAGCAAGCCAGCTATGATGCCAATCTTTGGCTGTATCGCGCGAATGCCAAGCCACAACGACTGACGCCGTCCAGCCGCTACGAGGGCTATCCGATGATTTCGTCGGATGCAAAAACACTCCTATATCAATCGAATCAGCATGGCTTGGAGGCAATTTATTCGCTTAGCCTCGTTGGTGATAAAACCACGTTCACTGAGCGTAATTTGCCGCTCTCTGCCAGTGATCGCTGGGCGCATCCGGCATTTAAAAACGGCGGTGATGCGCTCTGGCTAACGCGTTACACCGCGCAGCACACCGAAGTTTGGCAATATGTTTCTGCTGCGCTTTTGCCACAGCGCGCACCAGGTTTTCCAGTTGGTGCGCACGATGCTAGCGATGATGCGAAGGGCAAACATGTATGGTTTTTGCTGGGCGATGCGCCACCCATTAAGCTGATGCGACGTGGCATTGCGGCTGTCGCGAAGGCGGAACTGATTGCGGATGACATATTGAGCTACCGCGTGGATCCGCGCGGGCTATTTTTGGTGTATCAGGCCAAGCAAGATCAGCTTTGGCATTGTCCAGCACCACCTGATATGCAGAGCTGTGTCCTGCTACCGATAAAAATCGCCGCCGGCTACGCGCGCAATTGGACCCTTTCGGATCACGCACTCTACTTTGTCGAGCCGCCACGTCAGCAAGCGCAGTATCGTTATAGTTCTCGCTATGATTTTGCCACTAAAAAAACCGCGCTGTTGGACGTGCCTGCACCTAGCACGCTTAGCCATGGCCTAGCCGTGGCGCGCGATGAATCGGTGATTATCGTCGCGCAATTGGACGGTTTGGCGATTGACTTGTATTGGTGGTTGGCACCCGTTCGCGTTCGTTAATGCGGCCGGTGTAAAGCGCGGCGTCCACTCGGAAAAAGGCCAACCAAACTATTTCGGCAAATAAAATCTAAAAAATTGCTCTTGGAAACGGCGCGGAGCTCGGACATACTTCGCGACCGTTTAAGCAAGCTGCACGCATGTCAGAGTTCATAACCTTTCTTGCAAAAAATCCTTTGCTAACCGCCGCACTTGTCGGCACTGCAATTGCATGGGTTTTTTGGGAATTAAAACAGCTGCGCCGTGGCTTTATCGCGCTCAATCCAAATCAATTGGTTGAATGGATCAATCGTAAAGACGCACGGGTTTTTGATTTGACCGATAACAACGATTTTCTAAAAATGCACATTAGTGGCGCAATTAACATTCCACTCGCCGACTTTTCTGCAGCCCACAAATCTGTCCACAGTGCACAAGAAAAGCCCGTCGTTGTTTATGACCGCAATGGCCTAAAGGCAGACGGCGCGGCTGCTAAGCTGGTTGCTGCTGGCTTTAAGCAAGTCGGATTGCTCAGCGGCGGATTAGACGCGTGGCTTCGAGAATCTTTACCCACCGCCAAGGGTAAATAGTCGCTATTATTTACAGCAGGACGCTACTAGCACCTGTATCAAGTGCATGCAGCAAATCAAAAACTATTTTTGGGAGCCTAATTATGATTACGTTACGCAAGCTCAGCTACGCCTTGACATTTGGGCTGGCATTTACCGCACTCGATCCCGCCCTGATTGCCTTTGCCAAGTCGAAAGTGCCCGAGCGAGAAGTCATTGAGGTAACGCTTTCAGGACGCAAGAGCCCTAAAGTATCGATCGGCAACAGTGTTCAAAAACTATTGCAGAAAGCGCAAACACTGGCTGGCGACGACAAGTTTGCCGAAGCACTTGTCGCCCTAGAACAGGCGTTGGCCAAGGCGAAAACGCCTTACGAAATTGCCAAGTCAAATCAGATCAAGGCCTCGTATTTGTACAATACCGAGGACTATGAAGGCGCGCTTGTGGCTGGCCGCGCAGCTGTTGCAGCGAATGGCTTAGATAACGTTGAGCATTTGCAAAGTAAGTTGTTCGTGGCCCAATTGCTCACGCAAAGCGAGAAATACGAGGAATCCATTATCGCTTTCAATGATTACGCAGCGGACGCACCGAAAATCAAAGG
>JAYVAQ010000495.1:0-3244 GCA_043750875.1 Rhodanobacteraceae bacterium | reverse complement strand
TTCCCCATTCGGCACCGGCCGAATTTCCCCAGCAAGCCCAACTTCGCCAAACGCAACCGTACGCACAGAACTGGCGCGATCGCGAAAACTGGACAGCACCGCCAGCAGCACTGGTAAATCAGCGGCGGTTTCGGTGGCGCGAATGCCGCCGACGATATTGACGAACACATCCTGATCGTAAATCGCCACACCGCCGTGGCGATGCAGAACTGCCAGCAACATCGCCAGCCGATTACCGTCAAAGCCCACCGCAACCCGGCGCGGATTGCCGAGTGAACTCTGATCTACCAGAGCTTGAACTTCTACCAATAGCGGCCGTGTACCCTCGCGGGTGACCATCACTAATGAGCCAGAGCGTTGTTCAATCGGGCCGGACAAAAAAATCGCGGATGGGTTGCTGACTTCTTTCAAGCCCTTATCGGTCATCGCAAAAACACCGACCTCATTGACCGCGCCAAAGCGATTTTTAAAGGCACGGATCACGCGATAGCGATTGCCCACTTCGCCTTCAAAATACAAAACCGCATCCACAATGTGCTCTAACACGCGAGGTCCGGCAATGCCGCCTTCTTTGGTGACGTGGCCGACGAGAAATACCGCGGTGTCGCTCTGCTTTGCGTATTGCGTCAACCGCGCAGCACATTCTCGCACCTGCGCCACCGAACCGGGCGCACTGGCGAGATCGCTCAAATGCAGGGTTTGAATCGAATCGGCAACCAATACTTGTGGCCGCTCTAACTGCGCGGTGGCAATCACGGTTTCTAACGCGGTTTCGGTGAGCACGCGAATGCCGGCGGTCGGCAGATCCAAACGCTCGGCGCGGCCTTTAATTTGCGACACGGATTCCTCACCGCTGACGTACAACACGCGCACTTTTTTTGCCGCCAATAACGCCAAGGTTTGCAGTAATAGCGTAGATTTGCCAATCCCTGGGTCGCCACCAATCAACACTACCGATCCGGTCACCAAACCGCCGCCCAGCACCCGATCTAATTCGCCTGAACACGTGGAAAGGCGCGTGTCGTTTTGCCGCTGCACATTGCCTAAATCTGCAACATTCGCGCTCGCGCTGCCGGTGTAACCGGCGCGCAGCCGCGCGCTTACCGGCGGCGCTGCCACGGTTTCTTCCAGCGTATTCCACGCTTGGCAGTCTGGGCATTGGCCGCCCCAACGCGGACTGATGCCACCGCACTCACGGCAGACGTAGCTGGATTTAATTTTTGCCATGGGTGTTTGTAGTCAAGTGGTTAGGATGTTGTGCCAGTAACAAAAACTGAAAGCATGGCCTAAACTTCGTTTTTTGTTGCCGAAGTACGGATGCGTTCGAAAACCTCACTTGTGGGCGCAAAACTACCGCTCGCAATTTGAGCCTGCCCCAGCGCAAGTATTTTTAATAGCGCCAGAGTTTCTTGCGTCTGCTCAAAACTGGCTAAATTTTGCAAAACGGCTTTAGCCACGGGCTTACCTTCAGACCGAATTAGGATTAATAGCGGGCTAGGCTAGCAGGTTAACGCTAGATTTGACTTTTTTAGCGGATTGGCGCGACAACTGCGCTACAAGCCGTATATCGCTGTCTGTCCGCCCGCCGAACCGTGTTTGGTGATGCTGACTTCTTCGGCTCATTTGACCTGCGACAGATTGATACATGAACCGCGCATTTCTTTACATAGGGAGGCTAGTACTACTTTTAATTCGGTGGACCTGAGCTTGCGACTTTTCGCGTACTCTGCAACTGCTTGTCGAGTCGGGTCGTTCATCTGGCCCGTTAGACGCAAGCTGTAGCCAAGGGTTTTCAAGTTAGTTTGGATGTCCATTACTAGAAGATCAGCAGCAACCGGATCAAAAGTATTCATTTCCGGCGTAAGGGCGTCGCTTTTTGACATCTCTTGGGCGCTAACCCGCGTTGAAACGAAGAAACCCAATTGTTTTAGCCAAGCCGATGTCTGTGCATAGGGCGCTAAGCGATTGAGGTTCAACATTTCTTCAATCGTATACATTGGACGGTTGTCCCAACGTGGCAAAGTATTGTGATGCGACATAAGTCCCAATGCAGCGCCCATAGACGCGAAGCCAATAGATGCCAAAACAAAGGCCTCAAAAGGTTGCCAGTTGCGACCATGCTGCCGATACTCAATAGGAACGGCACGGCGGCGGATAGCACTGACAATTGCGCTCATAGTTGCCGCGATTGGAGAAGTCAGCAATGTCAAAATAGCAGCAGTGAAGGCAGTAACTAAAAAAACGATGCCGACACTCAAGTAGTCATTGGGCGCATTGCGCTCCACCCAGTTTTGCGCGCCTAAAAACAGCAGCAAGAAAGGCAGCAACATGACGCCTATCCAAGCCCACAGAGAATTCGGTGGTGATACCTTTTCCAAAAGGGCAATCATGGAGCGACCCAAAAGCTGGGCAGAATTTGCTGAAACATAGCTACAGCAAGCACGTATTACTTCACTTTCAGGCGATTGAAGATCCTTGCCTTTGAGTTTGGCGACCGCTTTCATCGCCTTATCAAGCACAGGCTGCCCCGAATATGTTTTGAAGAAGTTTCGTGCGCGTTGGTTACTGAATGACTTTTTCTTTGCCGACCAAATTTTTTTCAGGTCAGTCAGCTCTTCAATGAACACGTCATCAAAAATCGGCGGCTTTACGAAAGCCAATGCTTGTTCACTAATTGCAGCAGCTGTGTAATTTTTGTCGCGCAGCGCTAAGTCCAGCTCAACCGTTATAGTGCTGGCGTCATACAAGACTAGCCAACGGTCGTCACCCTCGTTGCGGTGCCCTGCGCATTTAAAGTCGATTTGCCGAATCAACTGAGATGCCGGATAGCGTTTTAGGAATTCGATCAATAAGCCGGCAGACAGCACACACTCAACAGCGATTGAAACTGAAGGTTTGGCATCAACAATGACATTGCAAATGTCTGTGAAAAAGCCTTCGCCTTGGCATTCCGAACATTCTTGCGTGCCCTTACCATTACAGCGTCGGCACGCCAAACGACCACTTGCACCGCACCTACTACAATTTTGCTGATAACTCTCACTTATCATTTGACCATTTCGTTGGGTGACCCAACGAGTTTCGGTTGTAGTCCTGCCGCCTTGGCAGAAATAGCACGTCTCCTGCTTGGAGCCATAACAGCCGTTGCAAGTGATCCTCCCAGTTGCTTTGCAGACGTTGCAGTCAGCGTGCACAGAGTGCTGACCAAAATCCCAAATTTTTTGCGACCGTTCTGAACGTCCCA
>JAYVAQ010000494.1:0-16748 GCA_043750875.1 Rhodanobacteraceae bacterium | reverse complement strand
CCAGAGTCGCATTCCAACATTATGATCGTCGGGAATGAGCGCACCGGTTTATGGAAAAAAGTGCTCGGGCTTGCCAATGCCGAGGCGGTTGGTGACGTCGTGCAAAGCGTGTTGGAAGATGGCGAGGCGCCACAATGAATTGCTTGGCATCGACCGTGCTGGCAGCGGCACTGAATTGCTTAGCAGCGAGCTTGCCGACAGCAGCACTGGCAAGCCAGCTCACACCCGCAGAACAACGTGGCCGACAGATTTATCAACAGGGTAGCAGCAGCGCGGCGCGCGAAGTAAGCGCGATGGTTGCTGGGAATTTGCTGCCGACACCGATGCCCTGTGCAAGCTGCCACGGGCGTGATGGCAATGGCAAGCCCGAGGGCGGTGTGCGTCCGCCATCGCTGCGCCCGGAAGTACTGATGCGGCCCACGCAGACACGCCCCGCTTACGACGCTGCGCGTCTGCGTTTGGCGATAACGATGGGGATTGACCCTGCTGATCGCCATCTTGCGCCGTTGATGCCGCGCTACCAGCTTATGCGCGCTGATGCAGACGATTTAGTCGCCTATCTTCAGCGCCTCGGCAGCATTGCTGACCCTGGAGTAGAGGAAGCGACGCTGCGCTTGGGTGTTGCAGGTGAGCAACGAGCGGTGTTTCAACAATGGGCCGATGATTTGAACCAACGCGGCGGCATTTACGGCAGGCGCATTGAGATATTCGATGCGCAAAGCACGTTCACTTCAAGTTCGGAGAAGAGCGAAAACATCACCGCGTTCGCGATTGTGGGCGATCTGGATGAAGGCCTGCTTGCACAAGCGATTGTCGAGGAAGTGCCGGTGCTGCGCATCGGCACCATCGCTGCCGAGACCGGGCCTTGGGTGTTCGAGCTGGGCGCGAGCTTAGACGCTGAAGTGACGCGTTTGCTGGAAGCAGCAGCACGCCTCGGCGCATCGCCCGTGGCGATCAGCGATGCACGCTTTGCGGCTTTATGTCACGCGCGCCAGTGCCTACGTGCTGACGCCGGTATTGCGCCGCGTGCCAGCCTGGTGCTGGATCCCAATCAAATGCCGCCTCCGGGCGTGCTGGCGCTGGTGCCCTCGGCAATCGCTGGCGAGGCGCTAGCGAACGCGCGTGCGAATGTGTTGGTTGTCGCGCGCGTTTTGCCGAGCGACATCGATGCGGCTGCGGCCGCTCGCTACACACTCGATCCAGACCGGCTGATACCGCAATGGTCCGCGCTGGCGCTGGCGAACGTGGTTGAAGAGGCACTGCGGCGGGTCGGGCGCGCGCTGACGCGCGAGGCATTTGTTGCGGCGCTGGAATCAAGTGGCGATTTCAACACCGATTTTTCGCCGCCCGTTTCTTTTTCAGCGAACGATCACCACGGCATCGACGCGGTGCGGGTTTGGCATTTCGATTTTCAACAAGGATCGTTGAGCACATTGGACGACAGCACCGGCCCCAACACTAGGCCACCGCTTTGAAGAAACTTCGTTTCAGCTTCGCAATTTATCCGCCGCCAGCGGATTGCTACGCCAACTAACACCAAATCACGCGCTAGATTTCATCTCAAGAGGAGTCAAAAATGAAAACATCAACAATGAAAGCATCCAAGACCGTACCTTATCGTGTTGGGCAATGGCTGCCCTCGGATCAATCGGTACTTGATGCGTGGCTGGCGCGTCACATCAAACTCGCAGAGGCGGATCAAAGGCCGCTGCACCCGGTGATCCAGCGGCTGCAGGACTTGATTGAGAACGACGCTGAAATTTTCATGCTGTTCAATCTCATGTTCGAGCAGGTGCCATATAACAAAGACCCGACCGGTAAGCCGCAAGTTAAAAGCTATCGGCAAATGTTGCGGCTGATTAATTTGATTATGACGCAGGCACCAGAATTCAACACCACGGGTTTGGTCGGCTTTCCGATTAACGCGATTCTTGACTGGTCGATGGGCACGGCGG
Source organism: Rhodanobacteraceae bacterium (assembly GCA_043750875.1). GTDB lineage: Bacteria > Pseudomonadota > Gammaproteobacteria > Xanthomonadales > SZUA-5 > JANNYA01. The sequence continues at coordinate 14,793 of JAYVAQ010000494.1, read as the reverse complement.
GCGGTTTCGCCGCATTCCTCAATGCCAAGGTCAATCGCCAACTCAAGGATGTATTGAATGAGTGGGGGCGCTTCCTCGGCTCCAAGGACTCGGTTTATGTGCTTAATGACGACCCCAAGAGCGGTTGGTTCGGCAAAGATGCGATGCAGGCGATGCCGAATTTCGTGACCGAATTTCAGTGTGATCCGGGTGCGCCGCACTATGGTTTTGTCTCGTGGGACGATTTTTTCACGCGCCAATTTCGCCATGGCGTGCGCCCGATTGCGGAGCCAGAAAACGACTCCATCATTAGCAATGCCTGTGAATCAGCGCCCTATCGAATCGTTCGTGACGTCAAAATGCAGGATAAATTCTGGCTCAAGGCGCAGCCTTACTCCTTGCATCACTTACTCAACAACGATGGCGATACGGAGCAATTTGTTGGCGGCACGATTTATCAAGCGTTTTTGAGCGCGTTGAGCTATCACCGCTGGCACAGTCCAGTGAGTGGCACCGTCGTCAAGGCCTATGTCATTGACGGCACGTATTATTCTGAGGCCTTGTCGGAAGGTTTTGATCCCGCCGGGCCGAACAACTCGCAGGGCTACATCACGCAAGTGGCAACGCGCGCGCTGATTTTTATCCAAGCCGATAATCCAGCGATTGGCCTGATGTGTTTTATGGCAGTCGGCATGGCCGAAGTTTCCACCTGTCAGATCACGGTCTATGAAGGTCAGCAGGTGAAAAAAGGCGAGCAGCTGGGGATGTTTCATTTTGGTGGTTCCACCCACTGCCTGATTTTTCGGCCTCAAGTTGCTTTGGACTTCGATATGCATGGGCAAAAGCCCGGCTTGAACTCCAACAACATTCCCGTCAATGCGCGGATCGCAACCGTACGCGCCCAATAGCAAGCCACTTTTCCACCAGCCACGCCAATTACGGCGCGCTGCTTTGAAGAAACTTCGTTTCAGCTTCGCAATTTATCCGCCTTTGGCGGATTGCTTCGCTCCCAAAACACTTAAGCGAGAAATTTATGGCAAAAAACTCAAAAAACAACCCGTCGGCGCTGCTGTTTCGCGTGCATCCAGCGGTGGGAATTGCGCGCGTGGGAAATAGCGACGAGCACGTGATTGCCCCAGAAACCATGGCTGGGGCCGCGGATGCAGCAGGCTCAAGCCTGACCGGCGGCCTGCCGATTCGCGCCAACACGCTCGCCGATGTGGTGCGCAGCAGTGATTTGCGTGATGCCCAGGGTGCTTTAAAAAAGCAAGCGGCGCGCTTTCGTGTTTTTGCCTATCCCAACACCGGCGAAGAAGCGTGGCCACGTGGCGATGGCGCAGAAGTCACGATTGGCACGCAGATTGATGGGCGCACCGTACAGGACATCCTTTGGACCGTGCATGTGGCGAACAAAAAAGCCAACACCTTTGTTTTGGCGGAAGTGGAGGGCGAGCCCCAGGGCATTTCCAGCTACAGCGAGGGGCGCTTGCCACCGATACGCAATCCAAGCTTGATCAACCCGCAAGCGCCACAGCCCGCGAGCGCGGACAAAATTCCGCTACTAAACGAGCCAGCTCGTGTGCGCAAACTTACCATCGATCCAGGACCGCGCACGATTTCGGGGCGAAACGCTGGCGCCGTAAAGTTTGACCGAGCCACCACCGCATCCTATTACGACGCCGTTAACGCGCGTGTCGTCAACTTGGAAAACTATCCGAAATCCTTCCCAGACGACGCGTTCACGCAAATGGACGAACCGTCCGGTGCCATTGACACGCTGGGTGAGTTGATCACCGATAGCGACGGTCGCTTGCTGGTAATCGGCGGCTATGGCCGCGCCGTCGCTTGGAAAATCGCGGGCACGGCACCCTTGAATGACAACGTCAACAACAATCAATGGTTTGACGACACCTCCGACGGGCCGGTGTCAGCAACTTTGCTTTTCGACGATGGCAGTCGCGCAGAAGTACACGACGCGTGGGTCAGCACAACCGACCCGGCCTATGCGCCGCAAATTCTCAACGTTGTTTCGCTTTGGGACGATGTTTATGATTCCTGGGTGCGCCAACTCGGTATTTCGCCGCAGATCTATGACGCTGGCAAGGGCGGTTATCTGCAGTCCTTCAAGCCGACGTTCGATGATCATCTCGCGCCTATTTTCAACAGCGCATCGTTACAACAATGGACGGTCAATCTCAGTCAACGTGGCGCGGCAGCGCATAAACAGCTGGCGAATATCACGGCGGCAGACGATCCATCCTCGACCACGTTGGCTGGGTTGGTGCCGATCTTTCGCAACCCCTTTGAGCCGGCCGATGTAAACGACACGACCCGCATGCCGCTGCATTTGGGCGATGCGAGCGAGTCGTTTCTTAGCTTGCGCCAGACGCAGTATTTTTTTCTGCAGCGCTGGAACGCAGGTCGCGATAATTACTTTCCAGGCCGCGGGCCGGAACTTGGCCCAGGCGAAAAATTGGACAAAACCACCCTAGTCAATTGCCTTGGCGGCAGATTTAGCCCGGGCATTGATTTGACATTTACCATGCGCGAACCCGCACTTTATGTGCAACCTTGGCAAAGTTCCGGTGGCGGGCCATTTCGAGTAAAAACCAAAACCTTGGACTACGCTGGCGTGCAGGCTGCGCTGCCCCTGTTGACCTGCGGTTATGTGCCTCGCCACGTTGAGAATGAAGGCCTAGAGCCCGGCGATTTGTCGAAATTTTTGGCGCTTCCTTGGCACACCGATTACAACTCCTGCGCCACGCATTTGCCCTCCCCCAATCCCAAAGGCAACCGCACGCTGTTCTGGTCCTGGCCGGCACAACGCCCGGTCGCGGTCTATGCCGCAGCCGATGTTCGCGACGATAGTCAAGGCGATCTATCGAATATGTCAGCCAACCTCGGGCCGGTGCTCGGGCAGCAACGCTGGTCAGTGCGCGGGCCGGGCACGGATTCCAGCAAACCTGAAAACTGGGGGCGCTATCAGGTGCGGACGGATATGTTGGATAACTGGCATCGCATTGGCATCGTCATGCAGGCGCCAGCCATCGAAAGCGCGATCAAGCTGGACAGTAGTTGGTATTTGGAGGTGCAAAGCCGCTTAACCGATACCAATCTGACGCCCGTGGTGCCGTTCCCGAATATCGCGAGTCAAACGACCGACGCGGGCTCGCTGGATCCGCGTCAATTGTTCTATCAGCTTATGAACATCGAAAAGCATCCCGAAGTGCTGCCCGATGCCCGGGCTTTCGTTGACTATTGGTTGGCCGCGGCACAGACGCTTGCGAATAATCAGCGCACCACACCCCTTGATTTGCAGGCTTTTACGTATACCGAACAAGCCTTCAGTGATCGGCTCGACTTCATCTATCAAGAAATGGTCAACGACGCAGACGCGGTCGATCCTGGCGATCCGGCGCAATACTTCAACACCTACGACAGCATGGTCACCTACACCATTCAATGGGCGCCGTTTAATCTGATTGATGGCGCTTGGTTGCGCAATGTCGGACGCACCGGCCCTATTGATGAAGTGCGGGCCCTGCTTTACTCCGTTTCCATGGACGAGTTGGGCGATGGCAATGTGTCGATGAATCATTGCAACATTTATCGTGACTTGCTGCATTCCATCGGCTATTACCCGCAGGCCATTGATTCCAGCGAATTTGCCTTCGATCCGCAATTCCTCACCAGCGCCTTTACCGTGCCCGCGTTTCAGCTGGCGATATCGCAGTTCACTGAGGATTATTACCCCGAAATCATTGGGATGACCTTATACCTTGAATGGCAAGTGGTGGATTTGAAACCGACGCGTGACTTGATGAAATATGTCGGCATCGATCCGCATTTTTATGTCATGCATATCGGCATCGATAACGCGGTAAACGGCCACGGCCAGCGTGCCGCAGAAGCGGTGCGTTTGTATTTGCAGCGCATTCGATCGCTGGGCGCGGGCGAGGCGGCTGTGCAAAAGGCTTGGCAACGTATTTGGAACGGCTTTGTTGCCTTTGGCACTACTGGTTCATTTGGCACTGACTTGGTGGATTTGGTCACCAACAAACCCAGCTTACGCGAACAAATGATCGCGATGATTGCGCGCAAAGCCAAATTTGGCAGCCGCAATCACCAGCAGAAAATGGTCGGGCCCAGTCGCATTAACGAGTGGTTTTCGGACCCGCCTGGCTTTCTTGATGCCTTGCTCAAACACGAATGGATCACTCCCGGTGACTGGCCAAACAGTCGAATGAATGGCTTGATCAATTTCCAAACGGGCGTGATGTTTCGCGTGTTTACCGACGAAGAAATCGCGCTTTGGGCAAACTACACCGCATCTTTGGCCGCACCAGTGCCACCACTACCCCCGCCGAGTGTGTCCCCAGCGCGTGCAATGAGTTTGCTGATTGAGCAATTGCGGCCGGTACAGTTAGGGATTTCCGGCCACGACCGCAATATGATGGCGGATCTGGCAGGCACCGTGCACACGCTTTCATGGTGGTTTAAGCAACCCACAAATGCCTTTATGCAAGCGCTTGCTGCGCCAATCAATGAACTAGTGATTCCCGGAAAACCCGCAGAAAGCCGCTTCTTTGTTCAGCTGATCGCACCGACTGGGCCGATGGGTTCGGTGTTCGGATTGCCGGCCAACGCGCCCAATGTCGGCAGTTGTCGTGATGTCGTGCATCGTTGGATCCTGGCCGGTTGTCCGCTACTTTCCGATACCGTCAAGCGCTTGCGCTTGCATTCGCCAAAGGCAAGGCGCGACGAGCATCATTCCGGAAAGATTCTGGGCATGGGCGGCGTGCATTAATCGCTTGTTGACGCACGAGCCGGCGTTCGATGTCGTCGTGCTGGGTGGCGGCCCCGCTGGCTGCGCGACGGCGTTGGCGCTGCACCAGATTGCGTTGACAAAAGCGGCGCATTGGCGCGTCTGCATCGTCGATCCGGGGCGTTCTTCCCACGCCCAGTTCGGCGGCACACGGGTCGCTGGCACTCGAGTCGGCGAAACTTTGTTGCCCGACACCCGACCGCTGATGGATCAATTAGGTTTGTGGTCAAGCTTTCTATTGGAAGGGCACGAAGTGGGCCTGGGCAGCTGTTCGGCGTGGGGCGCAGCAACGCTGGGTTACAACGATTTTCTGCTCAACCCGCAAGCCCGAGGTTGGCATTTGGATCGGCAGCGTTTTGACGCCTTTATGTTGCGACATGCAAGCGCGTGTACACAGCACATCACCGGCAAACTCTCTGCTGGCACTGTGCGTGGCGCTGACGGTTTTGACTTAGATCTTGTCGATGCCGAGGGCAACAAGCGGCGACTGTCCGCCCGCTATGTCGTCGACGCCACGGGTGCAAAGGCCGCCTTCGCGCGCTGCTTGGGCGTCCAATCCAAGTTCCTTGATCGCGTCAGCTTCGTTTATGGCTTTTTTGATACCTCAAATGCCAAATCAGCGCTGCGTTTGACCATGCTTGAAGCGGTAGAGCAAGGCTGGTGGTATGCCGCGCAACTGCCAAACCAGCGGCTTGCGGTAGCATTCGCCACGGACGCTGATTTATTGCGCGCCGGAGGGCTCGCGCAGGCGCGATGCTGGCTCGACGCGGCCATGCGTAGCACCCATATCGCCGAACGCTTGGCAGGCTGCGAGTTTCTCGCCGACAGTCTGTGCATTCGCCCGGCGGCCTCGTGCTTGCTGGATGTCATCTCCGGGGCAAGATGGCTAGCCGTAGGCGATGCGGCGGCGGTCTATGATCCACTGGCGGCGCAAGGCATACACAAAGCGATTAGCGAGGGCCTATCCGCCGCCTACAGCATTGCCGATGCGCTCGAGCTTGATGCAGAAATAGCCGCCAGCTACAGCATAGCGGCGGTACGTGCATTTGAGGAATATCGCGTTAATAGAAACCATTTCTACGGTTTAGAACAGCGCTGGAAAGATGCGCCGTTTTGGCGTCGAAGGCACGAGCGCCGTGATTTTCAACTGCCCATTCGGGGCTAATCGCTGCTGCGTTGGTACTCTCGGTGGTTTTCGCGCAGAAAACCACCGCGCTTGATGCATACTTTAGGGATCGCCCTTGGCTTCGGAGCACCCATGCAAAACTCAGTCCCGATGCAGCACTTGGTCATCGTTACTACCGGCGGCACCATTGACAAGATCTATTTCGATGACCTATCGAATTTTCAGATAGGTGAACCACAAATTGGCAAAATTCTAGAGGCAATAGGCGCGGGCTTTAGCTTTGAGGTGATCGCGCTGATGCGCAAAGATAGCTTGCACATTACCGATGCTGATCGGGATTTGATCCGCGCCACCATTGCCGCGCAAAGCGCCAACCACATTTTGGTCACGCACGGCACCGATACCATGGTAGCGACAGCGCTTCGGCTGATGGATATTCCCGGCAAAACCATTGTGATTACCGGCGCGTTAAATCCGGCGCGCTTTCAGGGCTCGGATGCTGTGTTTAATATTGGCGTGGCGGTGGCTGCGGTGCAGTGCAAAAAGCCCGGCGTTTACGTGGCAATGAACGGGCAGATTTGGGATCCGACAAAAGTTCGCAAAAACCGTGCAGCGAATCGCTTTGAGCCTGCGCCCTAGTAGGCCCTTTACTCAGCTTCCTTATCTACACTCGACCCAACTATTAAACCCAGGAGTTTGAAATGAAAATATCCTTCCTCATCGCCGCCGCAACGCTTTTCAACGCCGGCATCGTTATGAGTGCCGTCGCGCAAACTTCGCCTGCGACTATTGAGGTGCCTGCTGCTGGGGAAGTGAACTCGAAATACTACCGTGTTGAGCCCGGCTCGAACGGCGAATATTTCGACACCCGCACAATGCGTTGGTTTACCGGCGATGGCCAAGCCTGCAATTATTGTACGAATGAATCTGGCTACGGCGTGCCGGTTGATCAAATTGGCGCGGGCCCGCAGCAGGGCAGATACGCGTTTGCTGACGGCTACTTTTTTTCACCCTATGAATTGGCGTGGTTTGACCGCAACGGCGAATGCGTGCGCTGCGATCCAAGCTCCGGCTTTTGGATTCCTGACGAGTTTTCTGCATCTGCGGAATACCGTAAAGAACGCCGCCGCTTTGCCCAAGGTTTAGTCGGCCCCCTGGCGCCGCAACCGGATGGCAGGCCGATCAGTGCGCCGCGTGCGGGCGTTGGTTTTGGCGGTGGCGGTTTTGCGCAAACGGGCTTGCCAGTGCGTTTTGATGCGCGCCAATTGCGCTGGGTGGATCAAAATGGCCAAATTTGTCAGGCCTGCTCGCCGGAAAATGGGTTTTGGATTCCGCCACAGTTCGCCAATGAACCTGAGTACCGCGAACAGCAGCAGCGCTACAGCTATTTGGTTGGCAGCATGCGCCGCGAAGTGCCACCGCCGGTTTATGGTCAAGATCAAATCGAATGCGCCAGCCGCGATGGCCGCTACAGTTTGTGCCGCACCCAAACCGGGCGTGGTGTCACCCTGATTCGCCAGCTCTCCAAGACCGCTTGCGTGCAAAATCAAAGCTGGGGCTTCACACGTGAAGGTATTTGGGTGGATCGCGGCTGCCGCGCACGCTTTCAAATATTGCGTTAATGCGCCCAGTCTAAATTCAAAACATTGATACGAGCCACACCACAACGACGCCGTAAAACTGGAATCGCGACCATCATTGGTGGCGCGATTGCGGCGCTGTTGCTGAATTGGATGGGTTTTGGGCCCGGCCAAAAAACCGCACCCGCGCCGACGCCGTCAGGTACACAATCAGCGACGACTAAGCAAAGCCAATCGAGTTCGGGGCACCAAGCAGAAGCCAGTCAACCTAGCTTCGCTTTTTACACGCTGGCATTAAGCCTGACGCCCGCGTTTTGCGAAACGTCGCCGCGCAAAAAGCAATGTCGTAACCTGACTGAGGCGATAAACACCGCCACGCCGCTCACGCTACACGGACTATGGCCTGAAAACGCGCGACCAGGTAGTTATCCGGAATCCTGTGTTGGCCAAGGCCTAACGGTCAAAGAGCTTGAACGTGATATCGACCCACGCCGCTTGCGCCAATTTATGCCCGGAATTGCCGATGGTTTAGCAGGTCACGAATGGCGTAAACACGGCACCTGTAGTGGCTTAAGCGCAAAATCTTATTTTATGTCGGCGATCGATTGGACCGAACGCGTCAATGCCGCGTTATCCAGCGTGCTTAAGCTTGCCAGCGGTAAGCAAATGGCGGCGGCAGGTCTAAAATCGGCGGCAAATAGTGTTTTACCGGGCCTTGGTCCAGCGATAACGCTGCATTGCCGAAACATTAAAACCGATGATGCAAGCGTGCGCGGCAAACCGGTGCTTTTGGAGCTGCGGGTATGCCTACAAAAAGGCGCAAACAACGCACCCGACGCGTTGATTGAGTGCGCTGCGTTTGATCGCATTGATCAGGGCTGTGGCGAGCGTTTTGTTGTCGACGGCATTTAATTTCGATTCTAAACAGGCACTTACGCGGCGGTATGCCCGACTAGCGGTGTACCGATATGGGTTCTATTTATTTAGCATCTGCACTCGCTCTGGTATTTTGAGTCATTGCAATGTCGTTCCAAGAAGCAGACGCCACCGAGAAGAAACGTACGCTTTGGATCGTCGTAGCGATGCTGGCTTTCGCGTTGTTTGTAGCGTGGTGGTTTAACCGTTGGTTGGGGCAAATTGATGTGTTGCTCGCAGGCGGCCAACGGGAGCTTGCCAAACAGCAGTTTGAGCTTGTGTTTGGCCTCGCGGCATTGGTGCTATCAGTTTGCCTGCTGGGCTTGGGCGTGTTGTGTATTAAACATAGCCTGGAGGTGCTGAAGCAACAGCGTTTTCCAAGTACTACCGCGCGGCTGCTGCGGCGTATGACTGTTCATACCGGCACTGCGGCATTAAATCGCGGGCGTTTGAACTTGGCACTTGCGGTGTTTTTGCTGCTAGCGGCACTCGTGACTTTTCCTTATTCAAGTTTTTTGGGTTTTCTTAAGCCCTAAAAGCACCACGGAAGTTTGCCTTTGAACGGTATTGCGATGGCAAATGAAGCCTTGTAATTACTCGACAAACGGCCTCTGTGCCCATGCGCTGAACTTTTGTCCGCGCCCTTTGCCCAATTCAGTGCTTGCGGAACCGGATTGCGGCTTTCTTCCTTAGTTTTGCTTGGCAGTTTCGCCAAGTCAAAACCACTACTGTCACAGTCCTTGGGTTATTCTCAAAGGCAGCTGTAGGCAACTTCCTTATCAATTTTGAAATAGAAGGTAGCTTTATGAGTGTAGAAAATTTAATGGCACCGCCCCGCAGTCTCGCCGATCAGGCGACTCGGCAGGCAAGCGAGTTCACCGGGGCATCGGGCGGCTTGCCGGATCTTCACAATTCGCGCATTTTGTCGCTCGATAGCGGCGGGCGCATCCTAGATTGGATGAGTTGGCAAGACGCGGTATGTTTATACGTGCGTGGCGCGGTGTCCTGGACGCTGGGCGAGCCGTGTTTGATCGTGCACGGCGGTATGAGTCGCGAGCTAGGCGTGCAAACCACGCTGGCGCTGCACCCAATCGTGGCCAGTCGATCGCGTGCGAAAAACACCTTGGTTGATCCGGCGCCCGCATTGACCAACCAAGCGCTGTTCGCCCGCGATCAAAGCTTGTGTTTGTACTGCGGCTGCAATTTTTCCAAAAGCGAATTGACCCGTGATCACGTGCAGCCGGTGTCCAAAGGCGGCCCGGACGAATGGGAAAACGTTGTTACCGCCTGTTGGAATTGCAATGTGCGCAAAGGTAGTCGTACCCCGGCACAGGCGAATATGCCCTTGCTTGCGGTGCCGTATCGGCCCAGCTGGGTCGAGCATTTGATTTTGTCGAACCGGAATATTTTGACCGATCAAATGCAGTTTTTGCATTCGCATTTGCCGAAGCGCCAACGGCTGGAGGGTTTGCGCGGTTTAGGTGCGCACACCGTGATTTCGCAAAAGTCCAAGGCAGCGATTCGTGTTTAATCGGCAAAGGAACGCTTGATGCTGGATCAGCAATATGACATCGCCGTGATCGGTGGTGGCTTGGTAGGGGCAAGTTTGGTGCTTGCCCTTGCCGCTTTCGCAGAAGAAAAAAAATTGCGCGTGCTGCATCTTGAGGCAAATCTTGCTGCAACGGACGCGCAAGCCTCGGATGAGCGGCACCTTGCGTTAAACGCGTTTAGTTGGCAAACCTTGAGGCAATTGGGGTGCGCACTTGAAGCAAACCAATGCGCGCCGATTCAGCGCATCCATATTTCTAGCCGCGGTGATTTTGGCCGCGTGTTGCTGGATGCAAAGCAAGAAGGCGTCGACGAATTCGGCCGTTTGGTGCCCGCCACGCAATTGCGCAATGCCTTAGAAAGTGCACTAGCAAAATGTTCGTCGAGCTGGCTTACGCGGATAAATGGTCAGCGTCTTATTGGTTTGAATTCGGCGGGTGCCGACGCTGAGGTGTCCCTGGCTGCCACGGATGGCAGCCTAACAAGGCTCAGTGCGCAGCTCGTGGTGGGCTGCGATGGCACACAAAGCAGTGTGCGTGAATTTATGGTGCATGCCGAGTCACAGCATGCGTTTTTTGACTATCAGGCATGTGCGCTGAGCTTCAATTTCAAGCCCGAATATGATCCGGCGGGCACGGCATTCGAGCGCTTTACCGAATCCGGGCCAATTGCATTATTGCCCTTGCCGAATCGGCGCATGGGTGCTGTTTGGACTTTAGCCACTGCGGATGCGTCTGCAGCGTTGCAGCTTTCAGACGCCGAATTTCTGCAGCAGTTTCAGCAAGCGTTTGGCTATCGCTTAGGGCGTTTTTCAGCGCTTGGAAAACGCGCGCTTTGGCCTTTGCACCGGCTGCGAGCGCGGCCCGACTTCGCGAATCGATGCGTGCTGATTGGTAACGCTGCGCAAACAATTCACCCGCTGGGCGCACAGGGGTTTAATCTGGGCTTGCGCGACGCCATCGCCTTGGCTTCTATGCTTGCAAAAGGTGACTACAGTGTAGGCGCACTGCAAGCGTTCAGTACTGACCGCGCCGAGGATCGTGCTGACACCTTGCGCTTTAGTGATTCTGGCTTAGTGGCGACACAAAATACCTCGGTCGTCGCGCGCGTTGCGCGCAGCATCGCGTTTACTGCACTTGAATCTGCACCGTTGGCGAAACGCAGTCTTGTGCGCTTTGGCTTGGGCTACGTGCGATGAGCGCCCCAAGCAGCACGCGCCGCCGCGAGGTTTTTGATTTTGCCGTGGTCGGCGATGGCCCAGTGGGATTGAGTACTGCACTTGCGCTGAGTCAGCTCGGCCGAAGCGTGGTGTTGATTGCAGCGACACCGCCACCGGCGGCATCGACTGCTACCGCGCTTGACTTACGCGTTTACGCGCTAGCGCCGGACGTGTTGAAATTTTTAGCAACGCTAGGCTGCATGGTACGAACGCTGCCGCGCACTTGCAGTTATTCGCAAATGCGGGTTTTCGATGCCGACGCAGCGCACTCGCTTGAGTTCAATGCCAGCGAATACGGTTGGCCGGATTTGGGCAGTATTGTTGAGCATCAATGCCTGCAGGCTGAGCTTTGGACGCAGCTACAGCGCAGCGGGATTAAGCATCTTATTGGACAGGTGGATTCGTATCAAACGGACGACGAGCACGCCGTTTTGCACACCGAAAATGCCACCGTGCGGGCTAAGTGGGTGCTGGACGCCAGCGGTGCGAATTCAAAATTGCGCGCTAATGCTGGCATTCTCGTGGCTGAGCACGACTATCAGCAAAGCGCTATCGTCGCGCATGTACGCACCGAACTGGCGCATGCGCACACCGCATGGCAGCGCTTCACGGCGGCGGGAACGATTGCGTTATTGCCCATGTTTGATGGCAGCCAAGCCTTGGTTTACTCAGCGCTTTCGGCCAAAGCGGACGTGCTGATGCAGCTTGATGAGCCAGGCTTTTTAAATGATTTAGACTTCAATTTTGGCTTGCAGCTCGGGCACTTTGTTGAGATCGGTGCGCGCCGCAAAATTCCGCTGCGGCGTATGTTGGCAGACGCCTATGTTGATGGCCGTTTGATTTTGCTCGGCGATAGTGGCCATAGCGTGCATCCGCTGGCAGGGCAGGGCTTGAATCTAGGGATTCGCGACGTTGAGCGGCTTTGTGTAGCCGTTGTCAGCATCGGCGACGAGCCTTTGTCAACATTAAAAATGCAAAGCGCACTCCGCAAATTTGAGCGCGAACGCAAAAGTGAAAATGCTATCACTGCCTATGGCATCGAGGCTTTGCAAAAGCTGTTTCTGCCGGCCAGCGGCCCGCTGAAATTGTTGCGCAACTTAGGCTTGCGTGGGGTGCACCGCGTTGCGCCCATCAAGCGGTTGTTCGCGGAATTGGCGGCTGGACAAGTAGCGGGTTGGCCAGGGTAGGACTGTCGCAAGGTTGGCTTTTTTGATTGCGCAATTTAGTCACCTTTGCTGGCTTGCTATGTTAACTATTTCAGCCCTAATCGTTTACTCAGCCATGCACGGCGATCCTGATCCGCTTTCTCGATCCGCAAATCATGTTTGGCGTCATACCATTTAACTTGTTTAGGTACGCCTACGGCGGCGGCGAAGGCCTCGGCCTCTTCACGACGAATGTGCTCGTCGTGCGTTGCAAACTGCAACAACATCTGTGCTGGTGCTGCTAGCTGGCTAATTTGTTTGATTGGGTCGATCGCGCTTAAGGCGTCACGGTACGCGTTTTTTAGTTGAGGGGTGGTTTTGGCGAGCCAATAGTCCAGCGACCAGCGGCTGAAACTACCGGTCGGTGCCAGCAAAACGTAACTCTGCGGGCGTTGATCAACGCCGGCCAGGATTGAGCCATACATCGCACCGTAATCATGCCCGACGAAGGCAAGGCTCTGTGGATCAACCCCCGGTTGCGCAAGCAATAAGTCCAGCGCGCGTCGCAAATCAATCGTTTCCTCGATTACACGCCGTAGGTCGGTTGCGCCATCTTTGGGCGGCAACTTCCACGGGAAATAGCCCTCAATTAGCACCGCAACCACGCCGCGCTTTGCCATCGCGCCGGCTTCCTCAAAAAATTCCTGACGGTTGCTATTGGCTTCCCCTAGCCAGTGGAAATACAGAATGCCCGCGTATTTCCGCGCAGCGACCTCGCCGCGCGCCTGGGGGGTGATCACATAAACTTTGACGTGCGCACGCCCGGAGCCAGTTGCAGCAAATTCAACGTCACGAATTTGTATGCCACCCTTGAGCGAGCTGGAAAGCTGAGTCAACTTGGGCACAGTTGTGTGGTCGTAATCGAACCGCGCGCGAGTCGTCTGCTGCTGTGCCGGATTTAAGCCAGCGAGTGGGTTAGCGCCCGCCGAGATCCAAAAAGTGGTTAGTAACAGCATTGCAATTAGGGGCAGGCGCATCATCGCGCTCCTTTACTTGGCTTGCGGGAAGCGTGTAAGTCAACGCCGCTTGGTAGCTTGTTGCTAGTGCCGTGGGTCATGTCTGGCAGCTATCGACGCCTGGCACCACGCATCTATATCTGGCGTGATTATTGAGTTTCACCTGCCGACTGTTGGCGCGCGACTTTAGCGTTCGAAACAATCACAAACGTCAGTACGACCAGTAAAGTCCAGGCACCAAATTTACCGAAATGCACCATCGCCCAACCACTTTGTTGATGCGGGTAAATCCAGGCACCTAAAAATGAGGCCATGTTTTCCGCTACCCAAACGAAAAAGCCAATCAGCACAAATGCCAGCACCATCGGCATCCTCAAGCGAAAATTGCGCGGCGTGAAATAGACCCAGGTATGCCGATACGCGAACACAAGGCCAGCGGCAATCCACCAGCGAAAATCTGCGACACCGGGCAAATGATGACTGAAGAAATTTAGGTATACCGCCGCCGCCAAACTGCCGCTCAGCCAAGGGTGTGGCGAGCCGATTAATTTCAAATCAAACAAACGCCACGCTTGCATCATGTAACTTGCTACCGCTGCATACATAAAGCCAGCGTAGAGCGGCGCGCCAAAAAGCTTGCTGGCTCCGGCTTCTGGATAGGCCCAAGAGGCAATGCTGGGCTGGATTTTGAACACTTCCAGGGCGAAGCCAAACACGTGAAAGATACAGATAACTTTGAGCTCATCAATGGTCTCGACGCGAGTAAGCAACAGGACCGCTTGTAGTAACAATGTCGCCAACAAGATCGCGTCATAGCGAAACAGCCCGAACAGTGCTTGGGTATCGAGTATTTTAGACGCTGCCAAAATTAGGAAAAAACTACCGGCAAATATGCAGCTTCGGGCTTCTTTTAAACCGAAATACCAAAACTCTAAAAGATAGCCGAACGCGCGGGGTTGCGTTTTTTTCATCGCTAAAGTGTGCCGTAAGTCTGAGATCCAATTCGGTCAGTTTCGGGCAAGAGCCGGGAAAACGTCTGACGAAAACTAATGACTTTGCGTTATGAAAGCTTAGCACAAGCCCCAAAAAATGCGCGCATTAAAGGCTCTGCGGGTAGTAATCCCTCTGCCAAATGGTGGAACTCAGGGTGCCACTGAACGGCAACGACAAAGCGATATTTTTGCGCGCGAAATCCTTCGCAAATACCGTCAGGCGCGCGTGCTTCTTCGGTTAAGTTGTTGGCCAACTGGATCACGCCTTGATGGTGCGCACTATTGACGCGCCCAGAGGTCTGCCCATACATCGTCGCCAGCGCGCCGCCGGGGGTAAGCAATATTTCATGCGTTGCACCGAAATAGTTCGTGCCCGCGTAATGTTCGATAACTACGCCACTTTGATGCAGGCTGGGAATGTCTTGGCACAGCTTGCCACCGAAAGCGA
>JAYVAQ010000493.1:0-5141 GCA_043750875.1 Rhodanobacteraceae bacterium | reverse complement strand
CCTTAGATCAAAACGATGGTAACGGACCAGGTCAAGTGCTGGAAGCAGTTAGATCTTCACTGGCGGCACAGGGATGGTCTGATGACAAAATTTCTAATTTGTTGCACCACGCGCACAAATTTTACTGGACCAACAACATAGAAATGAGTCAGTCTTCTTGTGGAGCCGACCACGCCGCTGCCGACTTGGGATACAACATAGCTGAAGTCAGGCAAGCGTTTAACCAAAACGGCAAGTGCCGAAGCAATAGACGTAATTTTCAAATTTCACAGCCCGTGCCAAGCATTGCCGAGCCGGGAAAACCAACTTCAAACCACCCGCCTTTGAGTCACTCCAAAACAGTGGGTGACGTTAGTTATGGTGACTTCACTCCCCTTGCCCATGGAGACATGATTCAAATGAGCAACCTGAGCACAGGCAAAGACGTGATAGTGCGCGCAGATAAAGCCTTAGGTTATGACTCAGTTTTTAATCCCAATTATGTAACCGAAATTAAAATAAACAGCAATAAATACACCAGAGTAGGCAAAACGAGTCTTACATCCACTTGTGGGGATCTGGGCACTTGTGTTAGCGGGCGCTTAAACCGGATCACAACCGCAGAGTCTGTCGATGATTATTCTGGTTGGATCACCTGGCCTGGTACAACAAGTCAAACCGAACAATCTAGCGGATCTTCGGTCACTTTTCCTCGAGAGTTTAGATGGGGTACCCAAACGCAAAATTCCGACACGACTACCAGCACAATATTAATCTCGCAGCAGCTAAAAGGTTCGGTGGCTTTTCTAGACGCGTTTAACGCTGAATATTCTATAACCTACAGTCCTTCAATGGCCACGACCCATACCGACACCGCAACGACCAATGAGTCTTTTTACAGTCCAAAATTTAAGCTGCCGGCTAATTGCACAGCGAAGATGACTCTGAGATACAGATTCAAGTTAGCTAAACGCACCTTCGACATCAAGACTGACCTTTCTGGATGGATAAGGGGGATATCCTACAATTATCTTACATTCGCCACATCTACTGAGCGAATGACGGCTGAAAATTTCTTTGGGCCGTGGGAGGGTGTAACAGCCTACAGATCAACACAGACCGCAAAAGAAAATATGGAAACCAAGGTGGAGATTATAGGTTATAAAACTTCCAGTCCTGGAACAACCTGTACCATCACCTATTTGTAATCGGTGTTTTTGTTTACAAGAGAGCTGCTTTTCAGCAGCTTTCCTTACGAAGAACGTTTGCCACTAAACCTTGTCAAAAGACCAGGTCTCATTTGTATAATGTAATTTTTTTAAAATGTTTTCAGTAGTCAAAAAAAATACTTTGAAAACGCTGAAATTTTTTTAATCACTAATCACTAATAACTACTCGCTAATAACTACTCGCTAATCACTCCTCGCTAATAACTACTCGCTTTTAGGCTCGGTGTTCCTGACTTTATTGAGCGACTCAATCGCAGAAAGAGTCTTTTTATGCCCGTTTCCAAACACTAGCCGCCGACCGTCCACGACTCTGGTTAATAGCGTCTCTGCCTCAGCTAAATTGCCTTTGGTTGCCAACACGCGTGCCAATTCGTTCATAGCATCCAACGTGTCCGGATTTGTATGGCCAACGACCTTTTCCAAACCATTTTGAGCTTCACGAAGAATGCTCTCAGCGTCGTCCAATTCGCCCATATCGTTTTGGATTCTTCCCAAATAGTACATAGCTTTCAGCGTCGTTGGGTCTTCATTGCCAGAGATCTTTCTTTGTTCGCGCAAAGCATCTTTGAGCAAATGTTCACTTTCATCGAATTGCCTAGCTTCACCTAGCCAGCTACCAAGAATTACTTGGATTATCAACGTATCGACGTGTTTGGCGCCCAGCAATTGTTGGCTATCGCGTAATACTTCACGCTCTAGCTTTATGGCTTCGTCCAAGCGATTGGTTCTGCTTAACTTCACTGCCAGATTTGATCTCGCAATCAGCGTGTTGGGATGCAGGTTTCCGAGTTTTTCTTGAGCGCCCTTAAGTACCTCACGATCATAGGCTTCAGCCATATCTAACTTGCCCAGCGCCATAAGCACATAAGACATGTTCGATAAGCTAGATAGTGTATCCAAATGCATATTCCCGAGCACTTTGCGTTGTCCATCTAGCGCTTCCCGCCCTAATTTTTCGGCTTCGTCGAGTCGGCCCAGGAGTAAAAACGCATAACTGAGGGCACTCATCGACTTAAGTGTTCGCCGATCTGTATCGCCGAAAAGCTCCCTACTACGAGAGAGCACCTCGCTCAGTAACCTCTCAGCCTCTTTTGCCTTGTCGGTATGCAAATAGAATTCGCCAAACATTTGGATGGTCGCTAGTGTTTCGGGATCACTGGTGCCCAACTTCTCGCGCATACCTTTGAGTACTGCGCGGAAAGCGATCTCCGCTTCGTCAAACTGCCCTAAACCCTCGCGTATAAACGCACGAGTTCGCAATGATTCTAGTGTTGCTGGATTCTCCAATCCTAACCGCTGGATACGCAGTGACAGCGCTGGTTCTAACACCTCCTCCGCCTTTTTGTACTGCCCCGTTTCCGTCAATACCTGCGCAAGTGATTGCCGTAAGCGAGCCTGCAACAATGGCGACTTAACGAAATCTCGTTTAATGGCCGTGATCGCAGGCTCGAAATAGAAACCGTCCAATTGTTTGAGCGTGATGTCAGCAAAATTAATTCGTTCAAGCCATGCTTTAAAATGCTTACGGTCTAGGCCCGAAATGGCTAGTCGTTGAGAAGATGGCGGTTGCGCCAACTCCGCCAACAACAGGTTTCGCAGTTCCATGCCGATTACAGCAGGATCAATGTCCTGCATTTGCTTGGTCTGAAAATTAGCGGCAAGCGTTGCTTCAACCGCTGCTATACGCGCCTGTGCCAATGCCCGCTCGGCCCGCATGAAGCCGACGAAAGCCCCCGTAGTGCTCAAAACAATAACCCCAAGCGCCGCAGCACTCGCCGTTGAAACCCAACGATTACGGCGCACGAACTTGCGAAGCCGATACCACCTGGATGTCGGGCGCGCCTCAACCGGCCGCAATTCCAACCAGCGCTCCAAATCCTTTTTCAATTCCAACACCGAGGCATAACGATCATTCGGATCGCGCTCCAAACATTTGCCCACCACCCAAGATAGATCGCCTTCCAGCGTCTTTGGTAATTCATCCAGCTTGATCGAGCGATGTTCGGCAATGGCGGCGCGCTTTTCTGCGGTGGTTTTTTTTAATTGCTCGCGCATGGAGGGCAGCTTGGATTTGCACACCAACTCGCGAACTTTCTCGGGTTCTAAGTTTGCTAGCGACTCGGTGGCAATCGGCGTAATGCCTGCCAGCAGCTCGTACAGCACAACGCCCATGGAATAAATATCGCTGCGCGTATCGACGCCACCGGTGCTGCCGGAAATATGTTCCGGGCTGCAATACACCGGCGTGCCAATAAATGCACCAAAGCTAGTGTGCAAGGTGTGGGCGGCAAGCTTGCCGTGCAGCGATTTCGCCAGCCCAAAGTCAATAATCTTGACGGTGCCAGCACTTTCGGCGGCCCCACTAACCATTAAATTGCTGGGCTTGATATCGCGGTGCAGTACGCCTTTTTGATGCGCGTGCAGCACCCCGTCACAGACCTGTAGAAACAGCTTAATTCGCGCTGGAAGGTTCAAATTGTGCGCATCGCAATAGTGGGTGATCTCGTCGCCTTTGACGTATTCCATGGCAAAAAACGGCCGACCATCGGCGGCTAAACCCGAATCAAGCACGGTGGTCACATTCGGGTGGTTCATCAAGGCCAAGGCTTGGCGTTCGGCCTCGAAACGGCTCAAGATCTGCTGGCCGTCCAGGCCGGAGCGGATTACTTTTAGGGCAACTTGGCGATAAGGCGCGCGCTGTTCGGCTAAATACACCGAACCCATGCCGCCTTCACCTAGGCGATCTAGCAAGCGATAGTGGCCAATGGTTTCGGGCATGTTGACCGGAATCGGTGTGCTTGGCGGCTTTGCTTGCGGTGCAGGCGTGGCAACCGGCGCTTCGATTGCGGGCGTGCTGAGCGCTTGCGCGGCGCTTTCGGGCGTGTTGACGCTGCGCAACTGTTCGGCTAGTTCGGCTGCGCTGGGGCGCGCAGTGCTTGAGCCAAAACAAGCGTTGAGCAGTGTTTGCAACTTGGAATTCGGGATTTTGTTTAGCCACTCAGCGCTCGGCTGCGCCTGTAAATCCGCTAGTGCTAACTGCAATAGCACGGTGCCTAGCGCATAAATATCGTCGGCGGCGGTCAATTCGACGCTTGCGTCTTCCACGCCCTGCGTCAAGCCTAACGCCGTGATTTTGAGCGGTTCTAGTTTGCTGCGATCACTCAGCGCCGCCAAATCAAAGGCGCTAATTTTCAGCTTCGGCCCGGTTTCCGAGGTATCGACCAAAATCGTTTCCGCGTTTAAGCGCCGGTGCACCACGCCGAGCGCATGCATGGCCGCCACGGCGTCGCATAAGCCTTGCATCATCGCCATTCGCTGCGCCAGTGGCGCATCAGTCAAGCCGCCCCAATGCGCGATATTGCCGAAAGCGGTGTAGTTGCGCGCCAGAAAATACGGCGGCTCGTCCAGTTGCCAGTCTTGAATCAGCGCGAAGTGTTGGTTTTCGGCAAGCGAGTCACGCAAGTAGCGCAGCAATGTCACCTCGCGGCGTAATCGCTGCAAATGCGCTTCCGAGCGGCAGAAACGAAACACCCGCAGGCCCTGATCGCGCTCGCCAAACTCGGAAGGCTCGGCTAGCCAGCTATCAAAACCAGTAGCTTGGCTCAAGCGCTTGACCAAACGCCAACCTGGGCATTCGGGGATCATGCTACCGGGCACGAACGCGACATCAACGTCTGCAACCGTCGGCGCGGCCACTTCATGTACCGGCACAGCAAGCTGATAGCCGCGCCTAGGGATGGTGCGAATCAGCGGTTGATCGGAATCCTCGTCGCGCAAAGAACGCCGGAGAAACACAACGGTATTGGTCAAACCGCGATCACCGACCAAATCATTGCCTTGCCAAACGACGGAAATAAAATTATCGCGCGACACTTGTTTGCCGTCCGCACTTGCGAGCAAGGCCAAAACTTCCAGTTCCTTGCGGCGCAAATG